>JACRLG010000005.1 GCA_016235345.1 Deltaproteobacteria bacterium
CACCCGCGCCCTTCTGAGGGCCGCCAAAGGAAGGAAAGAAAAATGGGACGCATCGCCGACTTCAAGAAAATGCTCAAAGAACGGCGCGTTGGATTCGTGATGGACGAGACCATGAGCGGGCATCACTCCTTTGAACCGGGCCAGGGGCCCTCAGGCACCCTGCCCTTCGTGTTCAAGGGCACCTGGGGACCGCGCGACCTCGTAAAATGGATCAACCCCTTTGGCGGACAGTTCATGATCCAGCCCATGAAGGGATGGATCACCGCAGGCGGCCTGTGCGAAAAGGCCCCCATGAGCGGCACCCTGGAGCTGGCCTACTTCACCGCAGGCAAGATCCGCTACACCTTCGATTTTTCCGCAAAGGGCAAGATGTATCGCTACGTGGGGGAAAAGGTCAACATAAGGCCCTGGAACCTGCCGGTTTCGCACACCACCTGCTTCGGCACCCTCGTGGAGAAGGAATCCGGGCGGCTCGTGTCCCGTTCGGTCACCTTCTTTAAGCTCCATACGACCCCGGGCTTCATAACCAGCCTCCGCTTTTCTTAAGGCCGCCCATAAGCGCGAACTGCTGTGTCAAACTTCGCCGGGCGCGGTGCGCACGTATCGCGATACGCTTACGCCCGCGCCCAGCTCGTTTTCCTTGCATTTCATCGCTTGTGATCGGCCTGCGGCGTTGAGGTTAAAAACATTTATGGCTCTATACTATTCTCAGCTTTTTGATGTAAGCAAAACGAAACCTGTAAAGCCCGGCACTCCGTCATTCCGGCGTAGGCCGGAATCCAGTCTTTTGCAGCTTGCAAGAATTTTCTGGACCCCGGCCTACGCCGGGGTAACGACTCGTGGCGGGATGCCCGAATCAACTTATGCTGAAAATTGTTCATAGCCACGAAACTATTTGTAAGGATAAAAAAGCCACCGGCGGCCAGGGATTTTCCCTGGCCGCCGGTGGCTTTTTCGGGTGAAGATGGATGGTTAGGCGATGAAGGCCATTTTTTTCTTGGCGGAAAAAATCCGGTTCACCGAGGCGCGGCAACGGGCCAGGGCCTGGGGATCGGATTCCAGGATGCGCACCGTGGCGTCAAAGGCCGCAGCCACGTTGGGGCCGGGGTGGCAGATCAGGACCTGGTCGATGTCGGCGGCAATGACCCTTTCCATGCATAGGTCAATTGGGTAGCGCCCGTTGACCGCTCCCATGTCCAGGTCGTCCGTCATCACAACGCCCTGGTAGTCCATCTGGCCGCGCAGGATGTCGCGCGCCACCCGCACGGAAAGGCTTGCGGGCCAGTCGGGGTCCAGGTCCGTGTATACGATGTGGCCGAGCATCATGCCCGCCGCCCTGCAATTTTTGAAGGCGGCAAGCTCCACGTCGAACAGGTCCTGGCGTGAGAGATGGCTTGTGGGAAGGTCCAGGTGCGAATCCAGGTTCGTGCGTCCGATACCCGGAAAATGCTTGCCCACGGCAAGTATCCCGTTTTCCTGGAACCTTGTTATCACAGCGTCTCCCAGGGCGGCCACGTTTTCCGGCCCTCCAGGAAAAACCCTTTCCGCCATTACCGAATCAGGATAGTCTGCGGTCACCACGTCCAGAACCGGGGCGAAGTTCATGTTGAAGCCAGCCCGACGAAGGTCTTTGGAACAGGCGTCGGCAAAGGCTAAGGCGTCTTCGCGTGTTTTGATGGAGGGGTTTCCGGCAAACTCCGTAAACGGCGCTCTCAGGCGCGCCACCCGCCCGCCCTCCTGATCCACGGCAATGAAAGGCGGCGGCTGTCCGCAGGAGAGCGCGAAATCCATTATGGATCGCGTAAGCTCCGCAACCTGGTCGGGGTCTTTGACGTTGCGCGAAAAGAGGATCACGCCGCCGACCTTGTTATCCCTGATGTACCCTTTGAGTTCGTCTTCCAGGGTCAGGCCGTCAAAACCCACCATAATCCGCTGGCCCGCGAGCTGGGCCACGTCCATGCTGCGATGGTCCAAAACCGTCGTATGTAAGTTATCGTCTTCCATGCGGTCTTTCTGATCAGAAGGCTATGCGGAAAAGTCCGTAAAAACCGTCAAAAGTGGCGTCCGTATACGTTTCGTCGTATTCCAGGTCCAGTATCAGGTAGCGATAGCCCAGGGAAACCCCCACGAAGGGCAGGGGCGTAACCACCACTTCTGCCGAGGCGTCCAGCACGGTGTTGGAACTGTAGGCCATTCCGGCCACCTTGACGTCGGCGGCAACCATTCCCAGAAGAATGTCCAGGTGCGCCGCGCCGCCGATCATGGGCACGGCGGGCTTGAAGCCGGATTCCACGGTCTGGCCGTACATGGTAAGGCTCGTGCTGGCGTCCATGAACTTTATCCGGCCAATACCGGTTAAAGACAGGCCCGCGAGAATGGCGTCGAATTTGATTATGTCATAGCCGTATTCCAGGTCCAGCATGGGCCAGTCAAGCTCGGTCTCTACCGGGGTGCCCTTGGGGATCAGGTAACCCGCGTAAATCTTGTCGGTTTTCAGAACGCCCGAAGAGGAAAAATTGAGGCGGGTGTAGGTTGCGCCGAGATGATGGCGCCCGGCTGCCAGAAAAGCCGTGACTTCGGGCACTCCCTCCTGGCCGAGGTTGAGATCGTCCTCAAAATCGAGGCCGCTTCCGATTGCCACCGTATCATCCACCCTCAGTTCGCCGCTTGGCATGGGATACCAGAATGACGCCTTGACTCCCAGGCCAGCAGCATTGGCAACGGGGACTGCAACCAGGCAAGCCAGAAGGACTGCCGCGATGACGCTTGTGCGCTTCATGACCGACTCCTTTTGATAGAATTTGAAAAACGGTGATATGTACTTACCACATTTTCTTCTGATTCGACAGGTTCTTTCGTTTGCAGAAAAAAATTCGTTTGCCTCGTAAAGCGCCACGGGCTTTGAAAGCACCATGCCTGCGGCTTCCTGGCTTTTAGTTTGAAACATCATGTGAGGCCGTGCAAGCCCGGCCTTTTGGGGCCGCCATCACTGGTGGCGCTGATACCGGGCGACCGCCTCGTTATGCTCAACGAGTGTTGCCGAAAACCTGTGGGTCCCGTCGTTTTTGGCCACAAAATAAAAATAGCCGGTCCTGGCCGGATAGAGCGTTCCTTCAATGGCCCCGGATCCCGGGTTGGAAATCGGCCCGGCTGGGAGACCCTTCCTGGTGTAGGTGTTATACGGATGGTCGGTTTTAAGATCAGCTTTCGTCAGGTTGCCGTTAAAGCCTGCCAGTCCGTAAATAACCGTGGGGTCGCTCTGGAGACGCATTCCGGCCTCGATCCTGTTGTAAAAGACCGAGGCCACAAGGGGATATTCTCGTGAATCACCGGTCTCCTTTTCTATCACCGATGCCAGAATCACGGTCTGATGCATGGAAAGGCCCAGGCTTTTGGCCCTTTCCCGCAATTTCGGGGTGAATTTTTCCCTGAAGCGCTCAACCATGGTAACGAGCATGTTCCGGGCGGCCTTCTCTTCCTCAGGGCTGGCGGCGCCGTTTTCGGTAAAAGACTTTTCAACTGACTCAATGTAAGGGAAAAAATAAGAATCCGGAAAAAGGTAGCCTTCAACACTCTGGCCCGGTAGGCCAAGGCTGCGGGCGAAGTGCGGGTCGCGGGCAAGGGCGGTTATGACCGCAGCCCTGGCAAAACCGGCCTTCTCGGCGGCCTGGGCGATTTCGGAAACGGTCCAGCCCTCGATCACCGTAAGCCTGTTCAAGCGCCCCTTGCCAGAAACAAGGGCGTCCAGAATTTCGGCGGGAGACTGGGCGGCTGAAAACCGGTAGCGCCCTGCCTTTACCGAGATGTCCTTGCCGGAAATTTTCGCGTAGACCCTGAAGAGAAACGGACGCCTGATTATGTGCTCTTTTTCCAGGCTTTTCACGGTAAGGGAAAAGCCCTGGCCATCGGGAATGTTTATGGCCACGGCCTTTCCCGCCGGATCGTTGGGGCTGTTGATATAGAAGTTGAAGAGTTGGGCTCCGAACACCAAAACCGCAAAAAGGACGGCGCTTGCCACCGCCGTCTTTGAAAATGCCTTGCCCTGCGCCATTAAATTGCCTTTCCAGCGCCCCTTGGGGCGGACCAGAATTTACCGCTTGGTTTAAACATTCAAGAAAAACCGGCCCGTGCCGGAGAACGATCAGAGTGGTTCAGTCCTGCAACGCGCGGAGGAAATAACGTTCATACATTTGATAATGTTACGCTTTATCCGCGTTGCCAGCACCTCTAATTCGAAAAACGGTTAATATTTTGCGTTTTAACATTCAAACCGTTACAATGGCAATGCGTTTGAATCCGAAAGGCTTTTTTTCGCAATATTAAGCGGAGCATGGTTCTTTTCCATTTTTAAAAATCCGGTAATAATGAACGGGGCAGGCCGATGGACAGGAAACAAAAAAGCGCCCAAACTTCCTGCATCACCAACATCGATGCCTTTGCCATAAACGAGGCCCAGCTGATCCTTGCCGAAAAACGCACCACTCTTGCGGTTTTGCGGACGGGTATTGCAGTTTTCGCGCTTCCGCTTTCCGTTCTGTCCTTTTTAATCGCCACCAGCAGCTACTACGTGGCCTCAGAGGTTCTTCACTTCCTGGTCCCTGTTATCATCCTATGCCTGGCCCTGGGGGCGTTCGGGGCCTTTCTCATCATTCGCTCCGGCGCAAAAATCCGCCGCCAGGAAAAAATGCTGGAGGAACTGAAGAAAAAACACACCCTTCTGTCCAAGCTCACATCCTGACCTGGCCTTTTTCCCCTCCGCCGACCAACTTTTCCGGTTGCCCCGCAGTAAAACGAAAAACAGCGCAGGAAGCGGTGCGGGAGGATTCTCGCCGCACATCATCCTGCGCTGTCGATTTTCTTAATGCCTGCCAAATTCAGTACAACGGGGCAGTATAGGCCCTCACCAGGGCGCCCGGGCACAAAATCTCCGGGCTGTCCAGCACAACGGCGGTGGATGCCTCGTCTTCCACGTTCAAAACCAGAACCTTGGCCGCGTCAATATCAGGCAGGTCAACGAAGCTTTCATCGTCGAGCTCGATGGGATCCTGCTTGTAGTATGCCGTGTAAACCTGGCCGACTTCCACGCCCTCCTTTTTACCTATATCCAGAAAGACCACGTGTCCGTCGCCGATGATGTTCAACTGGTCTTCCGCCGCCACTATGTGGCCGGTGATGCCGGGCTTGCCGGGGAAAACCGGCATGGGCTTGTTCGAAATGTCCCGCATGGGCATAAGAAGGTCGCCCGCCCGTATCCCGTCATAGGATTCTTCAACCTTGGCGGTGACTATTTCCCTGCCGACATTGGTGACCGAGACAAGGCCCATGATTCTGTGATGAACGCCCAGGGGCTGATTTTCGCCCTTGTACGGGTTCGCAACAATCCCCTCGTTGCGCCAGATGGTGAAGCGGTCTCCCACTGCGTATTTCACGGAGGCTTTCGGCTTGATGTAAACGATGACGCCTTCGCTCAGCATTACTCCAAGATTGTTCCCCTTCACGATCAGCCCGCTGGAAGGCATGGCGTACTTCCTGATGAATCCGATCTGGTCGAGGGACGGAATCCTCACCGTCTTGCGCCTGAACGCGCCCGACGCATCCTGTGCGCCCATGTCGCCTTCGCCCACCCACTCTTTTGAACGGCGAAGATAAAGGGTTACGATCTGCCCCGGATATATCCAATGGGGATTGGTGATATCCGGATTGTTGCTCCAAAGGTCCGGCCAAAGAGAGGGCTGGTCGTAGAACCTATCTGAAAGGTCCCACAGGGTGTCGCCCTTCTTTACCGTGTGATACACTCCCTGGCTGAATTCCACGTACCCGCCGGGCTGGTCTTCACAGGGAGCCGGGGCGGTGATAAATCCGGCAAGGATTATCACCGCCGCCGCTATGCAGATGGTCAATATTTTTCTCATGAGCGTTTTCCCGAAGTTATCGCCTTCAAGCTCATGGGCACATGAATTTCGAGCCCGCCCCTTGTCAGTAATTGCCGATCTCGGAGACAATCATCTGTTGTCCGCCTGAACAGCCCGGTATATCTGTATCGCAGTAGGCAGTGAAGACAAGCTCCACCTTGTCGAGAGTGCCGGCCTTGAACCTGGCGCTCCAGACGAAGGGCCTGTAGGTTGTCTGGTCGTTCTTGTCATACCACGTTCCGGCGCTTCTCATCTCATCGCCGTAGTCCTTGATGGGAATGGTGTCGATGAGTTCATACTTGTCGTCCTTCAACTTGTAACGCTTGGCTACCATCGTGGAACCGTGGATGGGAGGATTGCCGTTAAGGTCTTCAATTCGCCAGGTATAAGTCACGTCGGTATAAGTTGTGTGACCGGCGACACTCTTGCTGTCCATGTAGAACTCGACTCCACCCGTACATGTGGATGCCTTCTCCGCCCGCGAACAAGGCCCCCGGCGCGACAGGATCGTCAACGGCCAGAACCCTCTGGGCGAAGAGGGATGTATCGTCCGGCGGATCGTACTGGGGCAGTCCGTCGGTAACGGGCGACCACGCGACAACGTCGGGCAATCCTTCCGCAGTGAGCGGGCGCACGTAAACGCTTCCAACCGCGTGAGGCTCGGCAGACCCCCAGAAGTACGAGATGGCGTAGGCGTAGTGGTTGACGGTATCCAAAAGGATATCAACAACCTGGTTGCCAGGATCGCGCACAGTCCTGAATGTGAAGGTGTCGCCCACGACAAAGTCCGCTTCACCGTCTGTTATGGTGAAGGAGATGTCGCCGGTATCCGAATGATAGAGACTTCCCACCGTAACCGCAGTGGCCTGCGCCCCTGAAACGGTTCCGGAAAGGCTGAAGGTGCCTCCGTTGGCCGCCACCGCCGTGCAGGTCAGGGTCCAGGTTTCGTTGACCGTGTTGGTTCCCACGAAAACGCCGCCGGAAATGGTTCCGTTGCCGGTGCTTGCCGATGTAAGCACCGGAGTGGTTGCGCGAACTCCGTTTCCGAGGCCGTCATTGTACTGCACCCAGTCGGTGCCTACAGTATAGACCCAGATTCCGGCGTCGTCGGTTCCGGCCCATACGATGTCGCCCACCAGCGCGTCACGGGTGACCTCGATGGTCTTTATGGAACTGCCGGAGAAACTGGTTCCCAGAGGAGCCCAATCCTGGCCGCCGTTGCTGCTCGTCCAAACCTTGTTCAAGGTTGCGGCGTAAAGGGTGGCCGAGCCTCCCGTGGTCCCGTCCGGGCTCTTTACAATGTCTCTTACGTATTTGCCCTCAACCAAGCCCGACGCAGCCTTGCGCACTCCCCAGCCGTTGTCGATGGCGGAAGTTTGGGTACAATCAGTATAGTAATAAACTCCGCCGCCTGCTGTTCCTATCCACAGATAGTCGCTGCCGTCATCGGCCAAAATCGTGGTGATGGCCGAAGTGAGGTTTAACATGCCGAAGACTTCTTCAATATTGTCCGAATTCCACGTTCCGCCTTGGTTAAAACTCCGGTAAATTGCTCCCTTGCCTGCGTAACCCGTGGCGGCAAAGACAAAGTTGGGATCATCCGGGTCGACAGTAACATCATTAATATAGGGGTCTATCCAGTTCTGGCCTAAATTTTCTGGCCTGGAAGACCGGCTCACGGTTTTCCATGAAGCGCCACCGTCTTCGGACTTGTAAACGCCGCCGCCGTTGGTGCCCACGAACATCGTATTCTTGTTCCAGTTGGCCGGAACAACCGCTATGGAGGTGACGTGCGTGGTGCGCCCTCCGTTGTTGGCCTCCATGGTTGCGGACAGGAAGCCCTGCACTGGCGTGAGACCCCCGCCGGACATGAGGTTTCGGGTTGCGACGCCGTTGACCGTTCCAGCCGATGCCGGCACCGGGAAGAGCCCGCCCGTGTTGTAGGTTTTAAAGGAAATGGCCGTGTTATCGGGAATGGCCTGGCCGTAAATGTCGGCGGCGACGGCCGTAACAGGGTCCTGCAGTCCGGCAAGTCTCAAACCCGAAATGTTGAAATACGAGGCGAACATTCCGAATTCTTCGCCAACGGGCGGACCGTTGTCGATTGCCACCTGGTTGCTGGCAGTGGTGACATTGGTGTCGTTTGCATAGGTGGCCCTGATGGTTACGGTTCCGCTCTTAAGGCCGCTCTTAAGGATCGTGCTGACACGGCCATCCTTGGTGTAGGCGTAGAGGGGCACTATGGCCTCTCCGCCGTCCGGGCCTGTTTCCAGCCTGAAATTTATTCGGTAACCGTCGGCCACGTACTGATTCTGTGCGTCTTTCACGTCGAACACGAGGAGCGAAGTGCTCTGCCCGCCCGTGCCCTTTATGCTTATGGATGCCGGGTTGGGATTGGCCGCAGGCGTCATATCGGATATCTGGATGCTTGCCGGGGGCGGCTGTATGGTGATTGTGGCCGATCCGGTCACAATTTCCCCGCCCGGCGTGGTCCACGATGCCGTTACGACAACGTCGCCGCCTGTGGTTCCGGCAAGGAATGTCACCTCGGTGTACCCAACCGCATTTGTATTGGCGGTCCTGGGCGTAAGGGTTCCCATGCTTTCATCGGAGAGACTGAAAGTCACTGCCGTATAATCTGCCGGGTCGCCTGCCGCGTCGGTGACCGTCACGCGCACGGACGTAGATTCGATACCGGTGCCCTTCAGGGTGTTGGGTATGACGGTAAGCGCCACCTTGCCCGGCGTATAAACGACAGTCAACTCATGGTTCCGTCCGGCGCAGGTGCCCCGTATAGTGGCGGAATCGCCAGCAATGGAACTGGTCAGAGCGGTCATCGCAATGCCGCCCGCAGTGGTGCGGGTGTAGGCGGAAAGGCTACCGCTTCCGGACACGATGGAGAACACGACCTGGGTGCCGTCAGGAGCCGCGCCTCCGCCCTGCAGAGTGACATTGGCGAAGATGGTGGCCTTGCTCATGCCGTCTCTCGGAAGCGTTGTGGGATCGGATGTCAGAGTAATGCTGCCGATTGTGGGGCCGTTCAACTGTATCGGGACTTCCTCTGTCACGCCGTTGGTGGCCGCAGCCCTGATCAGCGCAATATTGCCGTCGGGGACCGAGGATGGCGTGGTGTAGGTTATGGTTCCCATGCCTCCGACAGGATTCAACGTAAGGGAGGAAAGGCGTCCCTGGTTTGCCGGGAGACTGAAGGTTATGACTGTGGACCCGTTCGCCACGGGGTTGTCGTTGGAGTCCAGCACCGTGACGTTTATCTGCGAGGTGTTGGTACCGTTGGCCTCAAGTGAGGCGGGCGTTGCCGACAACCTGATTTCCGCCACCGGCCCTGGAATGAAAGACACGGAGAGCGCGGCGTTAAGGCCCAGCACGGAAGCGGTAACAGTGCCGGTGCCGGTGTGCTGCGGGCTGTAAAGATCAACCGTTACCTGCCCGCCTGCCGTGACCTTGTTCAATGTCGATACCGAGCCCGGCCCTCCGAGACTGCCGCCGGTGGTGTTGAAGCTCACCACGGTGCCGTCCTTGACAGGCAGCCCTGCGGTGTTCAGAACCGTGGCGACCAATGTCACAAAGCTGGTTCCGTCTGCAACAACCGTGGGGTCATCCTCGCCTGATGCGGCTGCGAAGATTAAGGTTGCAGCCTGTTCAGGCGTCAGGATCACCTGGGTGGTCCTGGTTATGCCATTGGGCGACCGGGCCATTATGGTGTAAGTGCCGTCCTGCTGGGTGGCCGTGAAGGTGAAACGGGCCGAACCTGAGGCGGTAAGGGCCACCGTGGGATCGCCATGCGGCGCTCCGAACGGATCGGTAACGGTGAATGTGATACCGGTGTTGTCGGAAATGAGATTGCCGTTGACATCCCTGGCAGTGGCCGTGATGGTTGACGAACTGTAGCCGTCTGCCGACAGGGTGCCGGGCGAAGCTGTCATCGTCATTGCGGACGTGGCCCCTGACGTGAAGACCACCGAGAACATTCCGCTCGTGGACTGGCCCGACACCGCATAAACCGACGCAGTTCCGGACACTGTGCCGCTTGTAAGTGTGACAGAAGCCTGGCCAAGACCGCCTGCGGTGAAAGCCGTATCGGCGGACAGGGTTCCAAGGGTGGAGAAGAACCTGACCAGTACGCCGTCCCCAATGGGCGAACCGTCGGTGTTTCGAACCGTGGCGGTAAGGGTTGTGGTCGATGCCCCGTCTGCCGGTATGGCGCTTGAAGAAGTCTCAAGATACACGTCGCCCGTGGAGAAAGGAACGCCATAAATCTGGCTTGCTCCCGAACAACCAGGCGGAGTAGCTATGCTGTCGCAGAAAGCGGTGAACACCAGTTCGGCATAATCGTAACTGCCGCCGAAGCCGAAGGCCGCCCGGAAAGGTATGCCGCTCCTTCTTGTTCCCCTGTTGGTGAGAACGTCGCCGTATTTTTCCAGAAGCACGGTAGCCACCGGCGTGGTGGGATCGTCGCTCTTGTAATACTTGATTTCCATCGTCGACCCGGCAATGGGCGGATTGCCGTTTTCATCCTCAACGTACCATTCATATTCGTAAATATAACCGCCGCCCGGCTGTTCCTTTACCGCCTGGCTCAACCCGGTGATCTCGCAAACACCGGTGGTAAGGACGATGGTCCTTGCCATAAGGAGATTGGTGAGCCCCGATTCGCTGGCGTACCAGTCCAAAATGCCGGAAAGCATGTTGGTGGCGCCTATGAACTTGGCCGCCTTGTACAGATGAATGCCCTCGCCGCCTGCGAACACCTTGGAGGGGTTGGCGGGGTTGTCAAATGCAAGGACGTGCATGGGGAAGAGCGTCGTGTCATCCGGCGGATCATACTGGGGAAGGCCCAGGTTGGCCGTGCGCCACAGTACGCTGAATCCCGGAGTTGCAGGCACGCCGTCGTAAATGTGGCCAGTGGCTTCGAGGTCGTGTACCCAGATGTTGCCGGATGCGTGCGGTTCCAGTGCTCCGTCGAACCTGGTTATGGCGTAAATCTTCTGGTTGTTCATATCCACCAGCACGTCTTTTATGGACAGCGCCGGGTCGCGGATCGTGTCGAAGGTGAAGGTGTCGCCAATGGCAAAGGGAGTCTCGCCCTGGATTACGCTAAAGCTGACCTCGCCTTGGGTTGAAGCGTAAGGCGTCCCGGTTGCGGCCTGGGCCGCCTGGACCCCGGACACCGAACCAGCCACTGAAAACCGGGTGGTGGGAGCAGTGGCCACGCAGGTGAGGGTCCAGGTTTCGGTCTGGGTGTCGGCGTCGGTGACAACAAGGTTGTCTATGGTTCCGTTTCCGATTCCGCCAGCCGCCATGACCGGCTTGGTGGCGCGAAGTCCGACGCCCAAGCCGTTGATGGACTTGGTCCACTGTAAAAGAGCGCTGTCATAGACCCACACGCCGTTATCCGCAGTGCCCGCGTACAACATATCCGAACCGTTGTTGTAGATATCAAGGGCGGTTATGTTGTCGCCGGTGAACCTGGTCAGAAGGCTGAAAGTCCTTCCCCCGTTCGTCGAGCGATAGACGCCTGCAGGCGTTGCGACGTAAATAACAGCGGTTGCCCCATGAGTTGCGGGCGACCGGACTATGTCGGTCACTATGATTCCGTTGCCAAGGCCTTCGGCCTGGGTGAAGGAAAGTCCTCCGGCCACTGCTGAAGCGGCTTTTGTCCTGTTATCGGTGTAATAAACGCCCTTTCCGCTGGTGCCTACCCACATATAGGACGTTACGGCGTCGTTATCGCAAAGAATCTTGGAGATGGCCATCTTGGGCGTTGTGGAGAACACGCCGGAAACCTCTTCCAATCTTCCGCTGTCCCAGGTCGCTCCACCGTTCTTGCTTCTGTAGAGAGCACCTGTTCCGCCGTAACCCGTGGCTGCCCAGACAGTGTTCAGATCGTTGGGATCGACTGCCACGTCATTGACGTAGGGATTGATCCAGTTCTGGCCCATCAGGGTGGTTGAGCGACTTACGCTGACCCAGCTCGAACCGCCGTCCGTGGACTTGTAAACGCCGCCGCCATTGGTGCCTATAAAAATGGTGTTGATCTCATTCGGGGCGACACTGATCGAAGTCACACGGGTTGTGCGGCCTCCGTTGTTCACTTCCGCAGTCAAAGAAGAGAAGCCCGAAATCGGAGCCGGAACCGGGGTGCGGGTGTAGTTGATGCTCGCGGATCCGTTAACGGTTAGAGCCGATGACGGCACCGGGAACAGACCGCCCGTGTTGTAGGTTTTGAATGATATCGAGGTCGAATCGGGCACCGAGTTGCCCACTATGTCGCCAACCGTCGCGTAAACAAGGCCCGAAAGGTTGGGCGTCACCGGATTGAGGCCGGAAACATTGAGATACTGGGATGTCAGGGCGAAAGCCTCACCCACCGGCGGACCGTTGGATATGCTGATCCAGGAGGTGGTAGAGGTCACATTGGTGTCGTTGTTGTAGGTGGCCTTTATGGTGAGGGGTCCGCTCTTGAAACCACTCCTTAGGGTGGTGCTCACCTGCCCGTTTTGGGTGTAGGCGTAAAGGGGCGTGAGCGTTTCGCCGCCGTTGGGACCGGTCTGTATGGCGAAATTGACCCTGTACCCGTTGGCCACGCTCTGGTTCTGGGAGTCGCGCACGTTGAAGGTTATGACCGAGGTGGTGTTTCCGCCCTGTCCGCGCTGGCTGATTGCGGCCTGGCTTACGGAAGCGACGTCTATGACGGCGGGCGGGGGCTGGATGATGATGTCCCCTGAGCCCTTGACCTCGGTTCCGCCTCGCATCCAGGTGCCGGTGACCGTGAGCGTCCCGCCCTTGGTTCCGGCCTTAAGTTTGACTTCGGTGTAGCCCTTGGAATCGGTGTTGGCTGTGTATGGGTCGAGATCGCCCATTTCCTCGTCGGAGAGCGAGAAGGAAATGGCAGTACCTGTCACTGCACTGCCGTCGGCCTGGGTCACAACAGCCTTGACAAGGGCGGTTTCCCTGCCGGTTCCGAGAACTGATGAGGGAACGATGGTGATGGCCACGTTGCCCGGCTGGTAGGGAACCTGGATGTCGGCCCTGCGTCCGCCGACTTCCGCTCGGATGGTGGCCGTGCCGGGGGTGGAGCCCGCAGTGAGGGTGGCCAGCGCTACGCCACCTGATGTTGTGGAAGAAGGCGTGATGGAGCCTCCACCGTCAATTATGGAGAAATCGACGGCAAGCCCATCTGGCGCGGGGGCTCCACCTGCCAATGTCACTGTGGCCGTTATTGTTCCCGTACTTTTGCCGTCGGCAGGCAGGCCGACCGGATTGGCGGTCAGAGTCACCGTGGCAATTACCGGCGCCGTCAGGGTGATTATGGTTGTTCCGAAAACAGAACCAACCTGGACCTTGATCGTGGCCGCATTGCCGGCAGGGGCGGTAGAAGGCGCAGTATAGGTGAATTCGACAACGCCGCCTGATGTTGTCTTCTGCAAGGCGGAAAGACGGCCTGTTCCGGCAGTGATGGACAGGTTTGCAATGGTGCCGTCCTTGACGATGTTGCCATAGGCATCAACAATTATGGCCTGCAGATTGCTGATGCTTATCCCATCGGCAAGAAGAGTAGCGGGATCGGCGGAAACATGAACCGATGCAGCCGCCCCCGGGATAAACTTTACACTGGTTGAGCCGCGTTGCCCGCCCGCTTCGGCTGAAATATCAGCCACGGCTACGATGGTTCCGGAATATAGCTTTATCCTGACCTGCCCTGCCTGACCTGCTACTGTACCGATATATTGACTTGTTCCGCCACCACCGGCGGTATAAGCCAAAGTTCCGGCGGTGGTGGTAAAAACCACCAGAGTGCCATCCGGCATGGGAAGCCCGGACTGGTTCTTTACGGTTGCCAGCAAGCTTACGTAACTGGTCCCATTTGCCACTATTTCCGTGGTCCCGCTGGAAATGACAACTGAACCGACCGGCGCCGATGTGAAGGCTATGGGAAGTGACTTGGATACTGAGCCGGAAACCGCAGTCACCGTATAAACTCCAGCCGCCGCAGTGGCGCTGGCGGTGAGGGTGGCTTCGGCCTTGTCGTTTTCGATGGTCACGATTTTCGGATCGATTTCCGAGTATTCGGAACCGTCCGGCTTGTAAGCCGAGAAGGTTACGGTGGTGCCTGAAGCCACGGGATGCCCGAATGCGTCGCGGACCCTGGCGGTCAGAACGGTGTTGTCGGTTCCGTTGGCCTCAAGGGAATTTTTGGCTGTGGTAAGAAGCACCGTGGCGGGAGCGCCCGGCACGAGGGAGACAGAAAGATCAGTGGCGGCAATGCCCTGGGCAGAGGCCTTGACCTTGAGGTCGTTCGAAACCGTGGTGCGACTGGTGAGGGTGACCAAGGCCCTGCCGGTTCCGCCGCTGGTCTGGACGGAGCCCACCGACAGGTCTGCAAGATTTGCCGGTGACAGGCTGAAATTGACCACTATGCCGTTTCTTGCCGCCTTGCCTGAAGACGTCTTGACATCGGCCTGAATGGTTATGGTTGAAGTACCGTCGGCGGTGACCTTGGCTTCCGGCAACGCGGTAAGGATTACCTGCGCAACCTCGTCGCCGATGTCGGGTATCTCGTTGTTGCTGCCGTCCACCATGAAAACCGAGGTGCTGGTTGTTGGTGGCTCGGAACTCGGATCGATTATGGTCACGGTAAGGGTGCGGCCATTGTAGGGCACGTGAATGTCCGTGAAATTGACGCGTCCGTCGGCGCCCAATACCTGGAACTTGTCTCCAAGGAAAACAATGGTGCCCGCAGGCTTTGAAATGATTCCGGAAGCGTTGCCCAGGTGGCTGCGGTCCTCGGCAAACACGCCGTAGAAGCCGCCTTCCTTTACACGCATTCCGTTTCTGGCGTCAGCCAGGGTATATGGCTGGTTGCCGTTGGCCGGGTTGGGAACAGTCTGCCACTCGTGGGCCTCGGCGTTGAAGTGCAGAACCTTGAGGGCCGGAGTGTTGTAAGGGTCGGGAAGGGTAAGGATGGTGGGAGCGCCGCCGGGCTGGCTGGCGTTGGGTTCCAGGTCGCGCAAAAGCCCAGGACCGACGTTGACGACAACCACGGGCGCCTGGCGCTCGGCATTGGTGTTGAGTCCAGCCGTCCGGTTTCTGCTTTCGGGAAGCGGGAACGGCAGGGCCTTGTTGAGATCGATGTTTTCAAGGCTTATGGGAAGGCTGTTGACCAGTGCGCCGTTATAATTGAATTTACCCGAAATTTGGGCCGGAACAAGAAGGGTTGCCGTATAACCGTTGCTGGAAGCGTCGGTCAGTTCGTTTGAAATCAGAAAATCCCCGGAAAGGGCGGGTATGGTTTTTGACGTGCCGGAAAAACTCTGAAGGGGAAAATATTCGGTTGTCACAGTTCCCGAAACGAGGCTCACCCAGCGGAGATAATCTGAAAAGCCCGATGTGGGATCACTGTACAGCAAGGTATGATTGCCGGTGATTCCATCCAGGGAAAACTGGCCTGAGGCATTCGTGCCGAGCGTGTAGGCGGAACTGAAAAGGAAAACCACCCCAGGTTTGTTATTGAGAGTGTTGCCCACGTTGTCGTAAACGGTTCCCGTAAGGGTCACGTTGGAAACTGGGGTTGGCGTGGGGTTGTCCGTCGAGCCCGTTGACGAATCAACGGCGGACGAGCCTCCCGGGCCGCAGGAAGCCAGCATGAGCGCCATAAAAAGCGCCGTGATAACAAGCGCAGAGGCGCGAAAACCCTTAACGCGCCGGAATATCGATGTCCTGCCGAATAGCGCATGACCTATCTTCATGGGACTCCCCTTACGAGACCTTGGCGATGTTCCCGACTTCATGTTCCCCCCGCTTAACCCTCACGCCCGAAAAACGGCGTAGTTTTACCTTTCCACGTCCACAATGCGGGGCGTGATGAAAATCAACAGTTCTTCCCTGTTCTCTGTGTCGTTGTCGGTCTTGAAAAGCCAGCCGACAACCGGAAGCTTGTTGAACCAGGGGACTCCGGTCATGGACTCCCGCCGATCTGTCTTTATCACTCCGCCTATGACGACGGTGTCCCCGTCGTTCAGGAGAAGATCTGTGGTGGCTTCCTTGGTGTTGAAGGACTGCTCGCCGGCATAGACTTCACCGAGGTCGTTCTTTGTCGTATGAATCGAAAGCGTGATTCTCCGATCAGCCGTCACGTGGGGCGTAACCTCAAGCAGAAGATCGACCGGATGATATTCTATGGTGGTGTTTCCCGAATCGTCCAGCTTGGCTATGGGGTACTCAAGCCCCTGCTTTATGGTGGCCTTCTTGTTGTCCAGGGTAAGCACCTTGGGAGACGATACTATGCGCACGTTCCCTCTGCTCTCCTGGGCTGAAAGGGTGGCGTTCAGGGTGAGCTGGCTCAAGCCCATCAGGCGGGTGAAGTTGATGCCCGCCGTGCCGTAGAGAGCTGAAGTGAGGGGATAGTTGACCGCCCAGTTGTATCCGTAGGTTCCGCCAAGGGTGTCGTAGCCCCGCTGCGGCCCGACGCCTGCCTTGGCGTCCCCGGGCTGTACTCCCGCTTCGCCGTCCCATCCCACTCCGATTTCCCTGGAAAAGGTGGTGGTGGCTTCAACGATCCTGGCCTCGATCATCACCTGGGGCGTCGGCTTGTCCAAGTTTGAAACCATGTCCTGGGCCGCAGTGATGTCGTCGTCGCTGTCGCGGATCAGTATGGTGTTGGTGCGCTCGTCGCACCTGACATTGGTGAAGCGCTTCACCTGGGTGGTTTCAACCCTCATGCCGTCCTGGGACAGGATGGGCTTGTCCTCCATGATGCTCTGGAGATGCTCCGTGACTTCCTTGCACTTGGCGTAGTTGATGGGTATGTAGGTCAGCCGCTCAGGAGCCTGGCTCTTCTTGTGGAATTCCGAAACCACTGCTGACGCCTGCTCCATCTGCTTCTTCTTGGTTTCCGCCTCGACCTTTTCGAGTTCGGCCTTGCGCGCCTCGTCCAGGGTGGCCCTGGGCGCTATACGGATGATATCACCGACCTTCACAGCCTCGAGATTGTTCATCTGAAGGATGAGGAACAACACCTGGTCCCAGGGAACGGGCTTGTCCAGGGAAAGGGTGACCTCGCCCTCAACGTCGCGGTCTATTGCGAAATTGAGGCCGGATACCTCCTTTAAAATGCGGAAGACGTTTTTGATGTCTGTCTTGAAAAAATCAAGCGCGATGCGCTCGCCCTTGAAATGCATGGGTGCGTCCGAGGAGCGGCTCGTATCGAAAATGTCCATTGACCCGGCTGCCTGGGCCTTGGCCTGGTCCTCTCCGCCCGCAACATCGGAATCGGGAGCGGAGTCCTGAAGCACGGCCTCCCAGTCGGGAAGCCCCGCGTCCGAAAGGGGACGAGGCGGAACGCGTGAGGCGTCCAGGTGGATCAGGATGGTGTCCTTGTCCCTGTCAACCCGGTAAGGAACCATCTCCCGGAGCTCTATGGAAACGGTGGCCACGCCGTCACGGCGCATGATGGGCGCGATCCGGTCAGCCGCCGATTCAAAGCGGGTGGTAATGAGGGGGCGCTGCTGCTCTTTGGGAATGAACACTCCGGGCAGCTTGAGAAGAAGCCTCCTGGCTCCCGCCTTTTCCAGGGTGTAATCAACCGGGCTTGTGGTTGAAACCTTGACAACCGACCGGCCCCTGTCCTCGGTTATGAAATCGACCTGTTTCAGGCGCGCCCTCTGCAGGTAAGCCTCTCCGCCCGCCTTGTAGGTGCGGGGAGCCGCAGCCCTGGCGACAGGTGCAGCGGCCTTTGCCGGGGCCGCCTTGCCTGAGGAGGCCTTTGGCTCCGGGGGAGGAGCCGCAGCCGTCTCCGACTTCAAGGCGGAAGGCTGGGCTGGTGCGGTTTCAGGCGCAGCGCCCAGGGCCTTGAGAGCCACAACAAGGTTGTTGCCCTCCTGTCTGGGCGTGAAGGCTGCATCCTGCAACAGGCCTATCTCCACCTTGACTGAAGGACGCGAACCGCCGTTGGCCTGGGTGATTCCCACGCGCCTCACCAGTTCGCTTTTAACCCCCGGCTCCTTGGGCACGCCCGCTGCGGACGTTTCAGGGAAATAAAGGTCTATTCCCTGATAGAACGGAGACTTGACCGCAGTGTAGGTGAGCGGACCGCTTCCCTTCACTGTGATCAAAGCGCCGTCCGCCGTGTCCTCCACCGTTACCGACGTGATGGCCCTGGTTGTCTGCAAGGCCTTGTCGGCTTCGACGTTAAGGGCTGGAGCCGACGCTGCGGGCGATGTGCCCAAAGGCGCGGCTGCCTCCGGCGCGGAGGCGGACGCCACAGGTTCGGGCCCGGCGGTCTGCGACGCAGTTTCAGCGTCCTTGTGTCCCGCACAACCCATTACGCCGACGAAAATCACGGCGACAACCCACGCGGCGGAAACGAAAAGCCTCTCCCTTGT
Source organism: Deltaproteobacteria bacterium (assembly GCA_016235345.1). Taxonomy (NCBI): domain Bacteria; kingdom Pseudomonadati; phylum Myxococcota; class Myxococcia; species Deltaproteobacteria bacterium. The sequence goes on from JACRLG010000005.1 coordinate 18,314, forward strand.
TCGCTTCATATCCTTAATCCCCGGCCGTCTTTTTGACTGATATTGTCTGGGGACGGCTCTGCCATTCCCCCGTCACGTAATCCTTCACCATTTCTTCCACGATAACGGAATCCAAGGATATCTCCGTCACCAGTGCGTTCGTCCTGCCAAGCCGGACACCCTTGGTGATGGAGTAGCCCTTTTTGGTTGTAGGGTCCTCCACCATCGCCACCGGGGCTCCGCCCGTAGATTTGGTAACAACCGCCACCAGCTTGAGCTGTCTCCAGTCGTAATCCGGCAGAATCGGAGGCGGCGAGCCTGGAGGAAGCGGCGGCAGTTCTTCTGCGCCCGCGCCCTCGCTGACCTTGGTCCCATCCGCCGTTTCCCTCACAAACGGCTTGAAAGGATCGACCTTTCCAGCCGGATTGTAGGAATACGCAAGCTCCAGGTCCGCATCGGCCAGCCCGGACAGCCCAGCCCCCCCGCCGATTCGCATTCCGGGGGAAAAGGAGCCCGCTTCTGCAAAGGCGGTTGAAGGGGAGAGGCCCATTCCCTCGGCTCCGGCCACAAGCGGCGTGGCTCCGCCGGCAGCGGCGACCGCAGTGGCCGGCGTCAGCGCAGTTGGCAGCGCCGCAACCGCAACCGGGGTTGCCTCCATTGGAATGGCCGGTGCTGTGGCTCCCGAAGCGAGCATGGGAACGCCCTCGCCCGGAAAAGGAGCCATCTTGATCTTGATGCGCACCGCCGTGGGCCCCTTGGGTGCTTCGGGCGTCGGCGCGGGCGGCTCATCCGAACAGCCCGCGCTGAACACCAGAACCAAAAGGGCCGCCATTGCGCCGATTAATCCGGCGGTCCGCCGCTCTGGGCTATTTTGGCTTCGCGTTTTCATCGGCCTTCGTGGCTGCCTCTTTGCCTTGATCGGTTCCGGCGGCCTGGCCGCCTTCCTTTGGTTCGCTCGGTTTGTTCTCCACGAATACGTAAGCATTGGCCTTCATGGTGGCCGCAAGCAGATCGGAATCAGCGCCGACCTGGGTCGAACGCTTGGCCGGCTCCAATTTGAATTCCAAAAGGGTAACTATTCGGAACAGCTTGGCGAGACGATCGAAAAACAGCGCAATATTATGGTATGAACCGGCGATTTCAATGTTCAAAGGCTTGATCGCATACAGTTCAGCGCCTGTCGTCTTTTCGCCGGGCCTGAAGCTCGTTATGCCAACGTTGACATCCTTGCCGATCTTGGCGACACCGTCCAGAAGCTCCGGAATCTCCTCCTGGTCGGGCAGAAGCCTCAGCCCCTTCTTGTACTTGACCTCGGCCTCTTCCTTCTTTTTGCGCACCTCTTCAAGAAGAGTCGCCACCTTCTGGTATTCGTTCAACTTTGTCTCAAGTTCGGCAAGTTCAGTGTTCAGCCGGGTGTAATCCTCATACTTCGGCTTGAAGGAGAAATTGGCGAACAGGGCCGTCACGGCCAGGAACATGGCCACGCAGATGAGTATCCTCTGGACCTTGGTGAACTGGGAGACCCGGTTTACGATCTTGTCTAGGGCGCCATCGGTGGAGGGTGGCGGAGCTTCGATCTTTTTTTTCATTTGCCGCCCTCCTTTCCGGCCTCAGCGGGTTTCGCTCCGGCCTCGGGGGGTTTGGCTCCGGGCGCTCCGGGCGCTCCTGGCGCAGCCGCATCGGGCTTGGCTTCCTCAACCGGAACCGGCTTGTAGCAGGTAAGGAAGAATTCCTGGAATGTCATTCCGGGAAACTTGCTGGCCTTATCCATCCGGTCCAGGCTCACCACCGTGAACTGGGTTGAATTCTCAAGGCGCTTGTGAAAGACGGAGACCGTGTTCTCGTCCACGGCGATTCCCGAAATGACGAGCTTCTCCTTGGTGCTCTCAAGGGAAGACAGCCACATCCGGTCGGGAACCGTCCATTGGGTCATGTGGTCGAGCAGTTTCACGGGGTAGGCGCGGTCGGCCATTAGCGTCTTTATGACGTCCAGGCGCTTTTCCACCATCGCCAGGTGAGCCTTCATGGCGTTGACTTCCTCGGCCTGTTTCTGCACCTTGGCCAGCTTGAGTTCGGTGTCGCCCTTCCTGTCCTGAAGGCCGCCCACCACGCCGCCAGCCCAGATGTGCACCCCGAACAACGCCACCACGGACAAGATAAACGCCAGGATAAAGACCGTCACCTGTCGCTTGACGTTCTCCTGCTTGCGGGCGGCCCGAAACGGAAGCAGATTGATCCGGATCATTTGTCGGCCACTTTCCTCAGCGCGAGACCAAGGCAGATGGAAGCCTGGGAGCCTATGCGCTTCAGGTAGGATGTGTCAAACTGCTCGTCGTTCACCTGCAACGACTTGAACGGATTCATGACCTCGACGGGAATGCCGGTTTCTGCGGCGAGCATCTCCCGAAAACCGGTGACGAGCCCTCCGCCGCCTGAAAGGAGAAGCCTTTCGGGCCGTTCCTCGTTGATGGAATAAAAGAAGTCTATGGCGGGACGGATTTCCTCGCACCAGCGGGCGGACGCCAGGGCGATGATGTCGTTCATCTCCTCGGCGTCCATCTTGGCTTCCTCCGCCCTGATCTTCCAGTTTTCCGCCTCCTCGAAGGTGCAGCCTCCGTGGGACATTATTTCCTGGGTGATCTGGGCCCCGCCCATGGATACGTCGCGGATGAGAACGCTCTTGTTGTTCTTGACTATGTTCACGTTGGTCTTGGTGGCGCCGATATCCACCAGGGCTACTATTTCGTCGGTCTTTTCTGTGGTGATCTCGTAGATGTTCTGGAGGGCGAATGCGTCAACGTCCATGATGCAGGGATTGAGACCGGCAAGTTCGGCTGCGCTAACATAATCATCGATAAGGTCCTTCTTTGCTGCAACGAGGACCACGTTCATCTGGTCATCCTTGCCCTCGACGTCGCCTATTATGTGAAAATCCATATAGACGTCCTTGACATCGAAGGGCAGGTACTGCTCGGCCTCGACCTGGAGATTTTCCTGCATGGCCTCCTCGGTCATTTTGGCCACTGAAATGTTTTTTACGATGACGGAGTGGCCGGATATGGAGATGGCGGCGTTCGGCTCCTTGATGTTGTAACTGACGCAAAGGTCCTTGATCGCCTGAGCCACCGCCTCCGGGTCCTTGATGAGGCCGTCCTCTATGGCCCCCTGGGGCATATCCATCATTCCGAACCGGAACAGGCTTCGGACACCCGGTTTTTTCTCGATGATCTGGGCGACCTTGATGGACCCCGACCCGATGTCCAAGCCTATCAAACTGTCACTTTTTTTGAATAGCGCCATGTCGTTCCACTCGCCGGATGAGATGGCCGCCGGACAGGCCTGCGGCAAGGCTCCCCTCGCATCCGGGCAAAAAGCGCCCGGTCAAAGGGAATGTACTGGAATCAAAAATTCGGTCGGGATAAAGGACACCCGGCATTTATTGTAGCCGATTCTGCACCTTTACCCATCTGTGTTGCGAAAGTCAAGCATTTTATGGAGATTAGGTGCTATTGCACTATTGAATTGCCTGTCATGCCTTTATCTTTCCCATACCATAACGTTTTGCCGCATTACAATCCCAAGCATCGGAAATGTGAGTACATTCACATGAAATCGAAGCAAATCCCACACCATGCCAAAATATGATCTTGACAACGCAGTCCCTCCGATAATATAAATCCGCCGATGTGCCACGTGCGGGCATAACTCAGTTGGTAGAGTACGAGCTTCCCAAGCTCGGAGTCGCGAGTTCGAATCTCGTTGCCCGCTCCAGGCAATATATTGATGCGGACCATGTGTCATGGGTTTCCGTGCTTCGTTTTTTCCGACCGGTTAACCGGTTTTGCCTGTTTCCCATTTTGCGGCTCGCCTCCGCCACCGTTTCGGGGCGTCTTTTGCTGCTGATGCGGAACTGACCTCGCCAACGTTGTTCGGTGGCGTTCTTTTGCCTGACAATTTTGTCGCGCAGGGGGAAACGGGCGTTTATGCCCGTTTTTTGTTTTTTGGCGCGAACCAGCTTTCTGTATGGAAACCGTGAAAAACGGCACCAAAAAGATAAAAACCGACAAGGCCAAAAAGGCCGCGCCCCGTGTAGGGAACCTGCCGGAAAAAGGCGAGGAGCGCGAAAACGCCCTTGCCCGCATGGAGGGCGAACTGACCGGGATCGTCGCCCCGGCCCTTGCAGCCGAAGGGCTGGAGCTTGTCGCGGTCCAATACCGGGGCGAGAGCCAGGGCCGGGTCCTGCGCATCTACGTGGACAGGCCCGGAGGCGTGAGCCTGGATGACTGCGCCTTTGCCTCGCGGCACCTGGGCGATCTTCTGGACGTTTATTTCACCACGGATGCTTCATATCGTCTTGAAGTGTCATCACCCGGCGAGGACCGGCCCCTGGTCACCGAGGAGCATTTCAAAAAGTTCGCGGGCGAGAGGGCCGAGGTCAGGACCAGGATGAAGCTGGAAGGCCGGGCGAGATTCACCGGATCCATCGTCGAAGCCGGGAACGGAGTCCTGACCCTAATGGTTGACAACAAGACAACGGCCATCCCCATTTCGGCCATCGCGAGGGCGAAACTTGCGCCTTCGGTACGGAGAGGATAAATGCTGAGCGAAATCGGGCGAGTCATCGAGCAGGTAAGCAGGGACAAAGGCATTGAAAAGGGCATCCTTGTCTCCACCTTGAAGGAGGCCTTGCAGTCAGCCGCCCGCAAGAAGCTCGGACCCAAGGCCGAACTCGACGTGCGCCACAACGAGGACACCGGGGAAATCGAGATTTTCCAGTACAAGACCGTGGCCGAGGTGGTCACCAACCCGGACATGGAAATCTCTTTAAAAGAGGCCCTGGCTCTCGACCCGGAATGCGTGGACGGCGACGAGCTTGGCGTCAAGATGGACGCCACCACCTTCGGGCGCATAGCGGCCCAGTCCGCCAAGCAGGTCATCATACAGAAGATGAAGGAAGCCGAACGCGACGCCGTCTACAAGAACTTCATCGACCGCAAGGGCGAGATTTTGAACGGTATAGTGCTTCGCTCGGAGCGCGGCGACCTGATCGTTAACCTCGGAACCACCGAAGGCGTGCTTTCGGTCAGGGAGCAGGTGCCCCGCGAGCTTTACAAGCGTGGAGACCGGGTCCGGGCCTATATCGTGGACGTTTCCCTTGAGGGCAAGGGCCCCCAGGTGATCCTTTCCCGCACCCACCCCAACTTCCTCATCAGCCTGTTCAAGGCCGAGGTGCCCGAAATCAGCGAGGGCATCGTGAGCATAATGGCTGCGGCCAGGGAGCCGGGTGTAAGGGCCAAGATCGCGGTGGCGTCCTCCGATTCCGACGTGGACGCCGTGGGCGCCTGCGTGGGCATGAGGGGAAGCAGGGTGCAGAACGTGGTTCACGAGCTTCGGGGCGAGAAGATCGACATCGTCCCCTGGCACGCAGACTCGGCCAAGTTCGTGTGCAACGCCCTGGCCCCAGCCCAGATTTCCCGCGTCATAATAGATGATGAAAACCACGCCATGGAAGTCATCGTTCCCGATGAGTTCCTCTCCGTGGCCATTGGCAAGAAGGGCCAGAACGTCCGCCTGGCCAGCAAGCTCACCGGCTGGCACCTGGACGTCAAAAGCGAGACCAGGTTCACCAGGGCCATGCAGGACGGCTACAACTCGCTCCTGGCCCTGCCAGACGTCAGCGTCACCCTGGCCGACGCCCTTTACGAAAAGGGGTTCTACTCCCTGGAGGAGCTTGCCAAGGCTTCCATAGACGATCTTCTGACCATCAAGGGAATGGACCGGGAAAAGGTGGACGCCCTCATGGAGGCCGCCGGGCGGTACCTTTCGGAAAACCCGCCTGCGGCGGAAGGCGAACAGGATAATGCGCCGGAAGAAAGCGCACCTGAACAGTCTCCCGAAGAAGGCGCACAGGAATCCAACGAAGAAAAAGAGGAAGACACGGAACGCGACGTCGCAGCCGCCTCGACCAAAGACGAAACGGCCGATGATTAGCGTAAGCCGCTTGAGCGGGAAAAAAAACCTGATTTTAAGCAAGACACTGAAGCATATCGTTTTTTTACGGGTTGACAGGAAGTGTCTCCGCCCCGACCGTCTCCAGTAAGGGGGACGGACCGGGCATGGCGCCGGTCACCGAAACGCCAAGGATAAATGGATGGCGAAGACCAAAGTTCACGAACTTGCCTCACTGCTCAACATGACCAACAGGGAGCTTCTTGAAAAGCTCCAGGGACTCAATATCCCGGTCAATCTCCAAACCCCGCACATGACCGTGCTGGACGAGGAATCCACAGCCAGGATCAAGGCCCACCTGACCGCCAAGCCCCACGCCAACGTGGAGGAAAAACGGATCAGCGACAAGGTCATCCGCCGCCGCAAGAAGACGGAAGAGCCTGTGAGCACAGCGCCCGAACCTGAGCAGGACGCGGCTTCCGCCCCCCAGGCCCCTCCCGCAGGGGAAGAGGAGGGGGCCGACGGAACGCAGCCGGAAGCCGTTTCAGGTCCTTCTTCGTCCGAATCGCCGACTTTCGCCGGATCAGCCCCGGAAGCGACCGATGGCGCGGGCGATTCCGTTGCGGAATCCCAGGAAGCCGTCTCCGGTGCGTCCGGCGCTCCGGCTCCGAAGGCTTCCCCAAAGGTCGAGAAGGCCAAAATCATCAAACCGGCCGCTCCTCCCGTTCTTGCCCCGAAGGCCGAAGAGCCGGAACCGGCCCAAGCCGCAGCTCCGCCTGCGACCGAAGCATCGGCCCCGGTTAAGGAAGAACCCGAAAAGCCCTCCGTGGAAGCCGCCCCGGCCCAGGAGCCGGTTTTCGAGGAAGAATCCGGCCCTGACTCACAGGAGGAAACATCCGCCCAGGAAACCGAGTCCGGCGCAGAAGCGTCCTCCGACAAGGGTGAGGCGGGACGACCGGGCCAGCCCATAATCCAGAAGAAGAAAAAGAAGAAGGAAACCGCTGCCCGGATCATCAAGCTGCCGGACGCCCCGGTAAAGCCCACTCTTCCAGCAACGGCCGCCGAGCAGCGCCCGGCAAGGCACTATCCGCCAAGACCGGCCACAGCCCCGCCTCCCGCCGTCAAGCGGGACGACCCTGCTTCCCAGGCAGCGGCGGCAGCCGCCGCCGAACGGGACAAGAAGAAAAAGAAGACCGTAAAGCGCAAGGAAGACGAGACTCCCGAAGCCGATCCGCGTTTTCTCAAGAAGAAGATTTCCTTCCGTAAGCGTGAAGTCGTGGAAGGAGCCGCCCTGTATGACCAGGAGAACGTAAGGGGCAGGAAGGGCGGAAAGGGCGGCAGGGCCGCCATGAAACCCAAAAAGCCGCTTCCCACGGTTTCCAAGGCCATCAAGCGCCGCCTTCGCGTGGACGACAACATAGTGGTGTCCGACCTTGCCAAGCGCATGGGCATTAAGGCTTCGGAACTCATCAAGAAGCTCCTCATCATGGGAACCCCGGCCACCCTGAACCAGAGCATCGACTACGACACGGCAGCCCTTCTGGCGACGGAGTTCGATTACGAGGTTGAAAGGGCCGCCTTTGAGGAAGACGCCGTTTTGAACATCCAGGCCGTCGTGCCCGAAAACCTGGTTCACCGCCCGCCGGTGGTAACCATCATGGGCCACGTCGACCACGGCAAGACCTCGCTTCTGGACGTCATCAGAAAGACCCGCGTCACCGACACGGAAGCGGGCGGCATCACCCAGCACATCGGCGCTTACACCGTGGAAACGGAACGCGGCAGGGTGACCTTCCTGGACACCCCCGGCCACGAGGCATTCACCCAGATGAGGGCCAGGGGCGCGAAGGTAACCGACATTGTGGTTCTGGTTGTGGCCGCCGACGACGGCGTCATGCCCCAGACCATCGAGGCCGTGCACCACGCCAAGGACGCCAAGGTCCCCATAATCGTGGCAGTCAACAAGATGGACAAGCAGGGGGCAGACCCGGAACGCGTCATGCGGGAGCTCGCCAACCACGGCCTCCAGTCGGAGGAATGGGGCGGCGACACCATTTTCGTGAAGGTTTCGGCCAAGGCCCAGACGGGCATCGACACCCTTCTGGAAATGATCCTGATCCAGGCCGAAGTCCTGGAACTCACCGCCGACGCCCAAAGGCCCGCCGTGGGCCACGTTGTGGAGGCCCGCATGGATCCGGGACGCGGCCCGGTGGCCACCATCCTGATACGGGAAGGCACCTTAAAGACCGGCGACGCAGTGGTCTGCGGGGCCCATTACGGGAAACTGAAGGCCATGACCAGCGACCGGGGCGAGATGATAACCGAGGCAGGGCCGTCCTACCCGGTTGAAATTCTTGGCCTTTCCGGCGTACCCTTTGCGGGCGACGAGCTGGTGGCGGTGGATACGGAAAAGAACGCCAAGCAGGTGGCCATGCACAGGGCCATGAAACTGCGCACCGCCGATCTTGCGCGCATCGCAAGGCCCACCCTGGAAAACCTCTTCGCGCATCTCAAGGAAGGCGAAACCAAGGACTTGAAGCTCATCATCAAGGCCGACGTCCAGGGCTCCATCGAGGCTTTGCGGGAATCTTTGGAAAAACTGTCGGGCGAAGAGGTCCGCATAGTCACCATTCACGCCGGAACGGGAGCTGTGAGCGAATCGGACGTAAGCCTTGCGGCGGTTTCCGGGGCCATTATCATCTCCTTCAACGTCAGGCCCAACGCCAAGGTGGCCGAGTTCGCCACCTCCGAGGGCGTTGACATACGCTTCTACGACATCATCTACAACGCCATATCCGACGTGAAGGACGCCATAGTAGGGCTCATGAAGCCCACCTACCAGGAGCACGTTTCCGGGCACGTCGAAATAAGGAAGACCTTCACCATTCCCAAGATCGGAACCATCGCGGGCTGCTACGTCACCGACGGCAAGGCCGAGCGCAACAGGAAGCTCCGGCTTCTGCGCGACGGCGTTGTGGTCTACGACGGCAAGGTGGCCTCCCTGAAACGCGTCAAGGACGACGCCAAGGAAGTCGCGGCGGGCTACGAGTGCGGCATAGGCATCGAGAACTTCAACGACATCAAGGAAGGCGACGTCATGGAGTTCTATTATATAGAGGAGATAAAACCGGTCTTCGAGCAGTAGCAGCCTGTCTAAAAACGCGAACTGCTGTGTTGCGCTCAAAAGCCAATTCCGTCACGTACTTTCAGTACGCTTACTCATTGGCTTTTAGCGCGCCTTGCATTTCATCGTTTTTATCCAGGCTTCACATCACGCCTTTTTCAACAGGCAGGTAAAACCGGCCCGTTAAAAACGCGAACTGCCTTTGGTGAAAGCGGGGCGTCATGTCGAGGCGGAAAGACGAAACCAGCATGGTGGTGGGGTTCGGGACCATCGTCCTCCGGCTTCCCGAAAACCATGATTTGAAGGGCAAGCGCAAGGTGGTGAAATCCGTCATCGGTCGTATTTGCAGCCATTTCAACGTCTCGGCTGCCGAGGTCGGATCCAACGACATCCTGCAAAAAGCGGTGATAGGCGTGGCCCTGGTGACCAACGACCACGCCCTGGCCGACTCGAAGCTGGACATGATAGTGAACTTCGTGGAGGAAATGATGGTTGCCGAAATCATCGATACCGACATGGAAGTAATGACTCTTTGATTTGTAACAGTCCGCTTGAAAAGGCAGAATGCGAAGCCTGATTAAAAACGATGAAGTGCAAGAAGTGCGAAAAGCCAATGAGTAAGCGTACTAAATGTACGTGACGGAATTGGCTTTGAAGCGCGGGCACTGTCAATTCGCGTTTTTAGACGGGCGCACAAGGCGATATGAGAAATTATCCGAGAGCCAAGCGGGTTGAAGCCCTGATTCATGAGGAGCTTTCCACCACGCTCTTGAAAAAGATTCAGGACCCCAGAATCGCCGGAGTGACGATAACCGGGGTCAAGGTGTCCGATGATCTTGCAACCGCGCGCATCTACTTTTGCGTGTCGGACCGGCCTAACGCCAGAAAGGAGGCCCAGGAGGGCTTCAAGAAGGCGGGCGGCTTCATAAAGCGCGAACTTGCGGCGGTTTTAGGTCTTCGCTACATGCCGGGGCTTTTTTTCAACTACGACGAGTCCCTGGAATACGGGCGCAAGATTGACGAAGTGATACGCGGCATCGCACAGGAGAAACCCGAAAACGAGGTTTAACGCCTCGCTCGCTGATGGACGGAATAATCGCAATAGACAAGCCTGTCGGAATGACCTCCGCCCAGGTGGTGGCCACGGTCAAACGGGCCACCAGGGCCGCCAAGGTTGGTCACACCGGCACCCTTGACCCCTTCGCCACCGGGGTTCTTGTGTGCTGCTTAAACCGCGCCACCAGGCTGGCGTCGTTTTTCCTGCACGGCGACAAGGGCTACGAAGGCGAGATGCTCTTAGGGGTTGAAACCGACACCCAGGACCCCACCGGACGGGTGATCCGACAGGTGGAGGACGTAAGCGTTTCAAACGCAGCAATAGAGGAGGCATTTTCCCGGTACAGGGGCGTCATCAGCCAGGAGCCGCCTGTGTATTCGGCCTTGAAACACGAGGGCGTACCCCTCTACAAGCTGGCCCGCGCAGGCACCCCGGTTCAGAAACCGGCGCGCACGGTCACGATTCACGAGCTTTCAGTAAAAAGGATCGACCTTCCCCGCGTTTCGTTCTTCACCCGGTGTTCCGGCGGAACCTACGTGAGGGCCCTGGTCTCAGACATAGGCCGCGACCTTGGGGTCGGCGCTCACCTCGCCCGCCTGAGGCGCACGGAAAACAGCGGCTTCACCTTAAACGATGCCATCAGCCTGGAGGAACTTTCCCGGCTGATCGCGGATGGCCAGCTACACACGCGGGTTACGGGCATGAATGCGGCCCTTCGTTTCATGCCACAGGTTCGGGCGGACGCGGCCCTCACGCAGGCCGTCATGACGGGCCGCAAACTCACGCGCCAGGACCTGCCGGGCGAGGCCGGGGCGATGACCGGCAATATCAAGATCACGGATGAAGCGGGACGGCTTCTGGCCGTCATATCGGCCGATCCGGAGGGAACTTTTTTCAGTTATTCATGCGTTCTTGTCGGACCCGACGCCGCCGCCGCCGACAGAAAGCGCCGTTTCAACCATTCGGAAACACGAAATCAAAAGGAGGCAAGGCAAAGTGGTTCTCACCCCTGACGACAAGAAAAACACCATCGAAACGTACAAGCGCCATGACGGAGACACCGGCTCGCCGGAGGTTCAGGTCGCGCTTCTGACGGATCGAATCATCTATCTTACGGAGCACTTCAAGACCCACAAGAAGGATCATCACTCACGCCGTGGCCTTTTGAAGCTGGTCGGCCAGCGCCGCCGCCTGCTCAATTACTTGAAGAGCAAGGATGTGTTTCGCTACAGGACCATTATCGAATCACTGGGCATCCGCAAGTAACATCAGGCAGCCTGAAAACGTGATCTGCTGTGTTGCGCTTCAAAAAGAATTCGGTCACGTACAAAAGCGTACGCTCCCTCATTCTTTTTTCGCGCGCCTTGCAGCTCATCGTTTTCAGGCTGCCTGCCGTATCGCGTCTTGTTAGGGATTTTTAAAGCCCTCTGGAGAAGAAGACGATGCAGGGTCTTGCTTCACCGGTTTTCGTGCACGGCGCAAACAACTCTTCCTGTCATGGACCGGGTGTTTTGGACGGGGCCATGACAGGCCAATGAGTATCCTGAAAAAAGCCTCCTTGTGTCAGACCATGATACAATATATTATGGTCGAGGTATTTCATTAGGGGCTGTTTCCAAAAAAAAATTTGTGGCACCGAGGCAAGCGAATTCGCCCCGACGACAAGGCGCGTGACTGAGGAATACTTAACGTATTCCACAAGGAGCGTTGGCAAAGTCGGCGGGGATAAAGGCGCTACCGTTTGCAAAAATTTTTTTTGGAAACAGCCCCTAATACACAATCAAGGTGTTGAGAAAACCTTGTGAGGCTTTTTACGGACTCATCAAATCTGATGTCTGTGTAAATGCCCCTGCCGGAGCGTGCGAGTCCGCTCCTTTAGGCGGGATTTAACGTCATAGGTGTCATGCCATCAATCTTTTCCCGCTAACGGCTCGGTTTTTTACACACACATCGTGATGAAGCCCGCCAAAGCAGAACATCGAGTCTTCACGCTTTTTACGGCATCATCCAGGAGAAATTCATGCAAGTCACATTAGAGGCCCAGGTTGGAGGCAAGACCCTTTCCATCCAGACGGGCAAAATCGCCAGGCAGGCCAACGGCAGCGTCGTGGTGACCTACGGCGAAACCATGGTCCTGGTCACTGCGGTGGCCTCGAACGAGGACCGCCCCGGCGACTTTTTCCCCCTTACGGTGGAATACCAGGAAAAGGTCTACGCGGCAGGACGCATTCCCGGCAACTACTTCAGGCGCGAAGTAGGCCGCCCATCCGAAAAGGAAACCCTGACCGCAAGGCAGGTGGACCGCCCCATCCGCCCCCTTTTCCCCAAGGGCTACATGCAGGAGGTCCAGGTGATCGCCACGGTCCTTTCCATGGACCAGGAAAACGACCCGGACACCCTGGCCCTGGTGGGCGCTTCGGCGGCCCTGTGCATTTCCGACATCCCCTTCAACGGCCCGGTGGCCAGCGTCCGGGTGGGCAGAATAGACGGCCAGCTCATAATAAACCCCACCCTTGCCCAGATTCCCGAATGCGACTTGAACATCACCGTGGCCGGAAGCAAGGACGGGATAGTGATGGTCGAAGGCGGCGGAAAGTTCCTTTCCGAAGCCGAGGTCACCGACGCCGTCTACTTCGGCCAGGAGGCCATCCAGGCCATTATCGGCATACAGCTTGACCTTATAAAGACAGTGGGAGTCGCCAAAAGGCAGTTCAATCCGCCTGCCAAGGACGAGGAACTTTGGAACAAGGTCAAGGAAATGGCCGCTGGCAGGCTTCGCGCCGCCTGCGACATACCGGATAAGCTCGTCCGGGCCGACACCATCCGCGCCTTAGGCAAGGAAGTAATGGCCTCCCTGGGCGAGGATTACGCGAGCCGGGGCAAGGAAGTAAGCGAGATCATGCACGATCTGTTGCGAGAAGTGGTGCGCAACATGGTTCTGAACGATGGTTTGCGCATCGCCGGGCGCGGCATGGAAGAGGTCCGGGCCATCACCGCCGAAGTCGGCGTTCTGCCCCGCACCCACGGTTCCGCCCTTTTCACTCGCGGCGAAACCCAGGCCCTGGGCGTTCTCACCTTAGGCTCCGCAGGCGACGAGCAGAGGGTCGAGACCCTCTCCGGCGACGAAAGCCGCCCCTTTATGCTGCACTACAATTTCCCGCCCTACTCGGTGCGGGAGGTCAAGCGCTTGGGCGGCCCCAGCCGCAGGGAACTCGGCCACGGCGGCCTTTCCACCAGGGCCATCAGGGAAGTGCTGCCCGAAAAAGAGGTCTTCGATTACACCATCAGAATCGTCAGTGAAATACTTGAGTCCAACGGTTCATCCTCCATGGCCACCGTGTGCGCGGCCTCCCTTGCGCTCATGGACGGCGGCGTTCCCATAAAGAGCCCGGTCGCAGGAATAGCAATGGGGCTCATGCAGGAAGGCGCCAAGGTGGCGGTGCTTTCGGACATCCTGGGAGACGAGGACCACCACGGCGACATGGACTTCAAGGTGGCCGGAACCCGGGACGGCATCACCTCGGTTCAGATGGACATCAAGATCGAAAGCCTCTCCCGCGCGGTCCTGGAAAAGGCCCTTGAGCAGGCCCGCCAGGGACGCCTGCACATCCTTTCCAAGATGAACGAGGCCATAAGCGGCACCCGGGCCGAGCTTTCCGTGCACGCGCCCAGGGTCTTCACCATCAAAATTCACCCGGACAAGATCCGCGAAGTGATAGGCCCCGGAGGCAAGGTCATCCGCGCCATCCAGGCCGAGACCGGCACCAAGGTGGATATCGAGGACACCGGGCTTGTGAAGGTGGCCGCAGTAATCGCCGCAGACGGCGAGCGCGCGGTTCGCATGATAAAGGCCATCACCGCAGAGCCCGAAGTTGGCGAAATCTACGAGGGCACTGTGACGCGCACCACGGATTTCGGGGCCTTTGTCCAGATCATCGGCAACACCGAGGGCCTGTGCCACATAAGCCAGCTTGACACCCAGCACGTCAAGAAAACCACCGACGTGGTCAAGGAAGGCGACAAGATCAGGGTCAAGGTTCTGGAACTCACCAAGGACGGCAAGATCCGCTTGAGCCGCCGGGCGCTTTTGGAAGAAGCTGATGGAAAAGGCAATCCGAAAAACGAGACTCCCCAACGGAATCCGAATCCTAACTAAAAAAATGCCCCACGTGCGCTCCGTCTCGGCAGGAGTTTGGGTCGAGGCGGGCGCGCGGGACGAATCCGAGTCGAACGCAGGCGCAGGTCATTTCATCGAGCACATGGTCTTCAAGGGGACGCCCACGCGCTCCGCCTACGACATCGCCGTTGAAACCGACGCCCTTGGCGGCCACACCAACGCCTTCACCGGCATGGAGCACACCTGCTACCACGGCAAGGTGCTGGACTCCCTGTCCGGCAGGCTGATGGGGATTCTCTCGGACATTTTTTTGAATTCCGTGTTCGACCCCGTTGAGCTGGACCGGGAGCGGGACGTGATACTCCAGGAAATCCACATGCTGGAGGACACCCCCGAAGACTATCTTCAGCTCATGATGGGAAGGGCCTTTTACGGGAAGCACCCCCTGGGCCGCTCCATCCTGGGGACGGAAGACAGCCTCGCGCGGCTGGACCGGGACTCCCTGAAAAAACATCTTTCCGACTGGTACTTTCCAGACAACATCATCATCGCCGCCGCAGGAAACCTTGACCACGACGCCTTCCTGGAAGCGGCCATGCCCGGTTTCGCGGCCATCGAGCCGGGAGAAGCGCCCGCCCGGCGCTCGCCGCCCCAGCCCCTCGCGGGCACCGACATAAGGGAAAAGGACCTGGAGCAGGTCCATCTCTGCCTGGCCACCCCGGCCCTTTCCTCCACCGACGAGCGCCGCCACGCCCTTTACATCTTGAATACCCTTCTGGGCGGCAACATGAGCTCGCGCCTGTTCCAGGAGATACGCGAACGCCGGGGGCTTGCCTACTCGGTCTATTCGTGGGTGTCGCCCTGCGCGGATTCGGGAATGCTTGCGATCTACGCAGGGGTGAACCCGGACGACGTGGAGGAAACCCTGTCGCTCGTAAGGGACGGCATGAGGGCCTTTGTGGAAAAGCCCGTTTCCGAAAAAGAGCTTTCCCAGGCCAGGGACTACATCATGGCCGGCGTTTTCCTCTCATCCGAGAGTACGGACAGCCAGATGATCCGCCTGATCCAGAACGAGGTCCACTTCGGCCGCCACGTCCCTTTAATGGAAATCGCCGAAATGATATCCAAGGTGACCGCCGAAGACGTGCTCGAACTGGCGGCCCAGATTCTGGACCCGGAAAGGGCGGCCCTGGCCATCCTTGGGCCGGTGGACCCGGCCTGCGACTACGCGGGGGTCCTGCACGCATGAACGCGCCCGTCATACCGATTCTTAGGCTGCGCCCGGAAAGCGATTCAGACATTCCCCTTCCCCGCCGTATGACCGAAGGGGCTTCCGGTATGGACGCGGCTGCTGCGGTGGCAGGAGATATCACCATCCAACCCGGCGAAATCTCCATGATCCCCACGGGCTTCGCCATGGCCGTGCCGCTTGGCTTCGAGGTCCAGGTACGCCCCAGAAGCGGCCTTGCGGCCAGGCACGGCGTGACCGTGGTGAACGCGCCCGGCACCGTGGATTCCGACTACCGGGGCGAGGTGATGATAGCCCTCATAAACCTTTCCCGCACCCCCCATGTCATCCGCCGGGGAGACCGGGTGGCCCAGCTTGTGGTTGGCCGGGTGATCGCCGCCGAATTCTCCGAAACAGACTCTCTGGACTCCACGGACCGCATGGACGGAGGCTTCGGCCACACCGGGAGAAAGTGAGCGATGGGCAGTCGGCAGTAAAACAGATTCTGCATCATGGGAAACATCCTTGAAAACCCCGGTAAAAAACATATTCGCCGAAGTCCCGGAAAACCTCCCGGATGAATTCGTCGAGTCTCTTCTGCTTCGAGCGGGGTTTAAGCTCGAACGCATAGTCTCGAAGGGCCACGCCTCCCCGCCCGGTTTCTGGTATGACCAGGACAATGACGAGTGGGTGATGCTGGTTTCGGGAAACGCGGAAATTTTGTTTGAAGGCGAGGATGAGCCGCGAACCATGTCGTCCGGCGACTGGGTCCTGATACCCGCCCATCGCCGCCACAGGGTTTTATGGACAGACCCCGAAAACGACACGGTATGGCTGGCCCTCCATTTTGACAACAAGGGCGGCGGAAAATGAGGGACCTCTTAAAAATCGCCTTCACGGTTCTCGGACTTACCGCCATTGTCATGGCCTTCATGTGGAACCATATTCTGCTGGCGCTTTTGGACCAGCACCTTTCTTCCCCGCCGTCTCCGGCGAACGCTTCGGCCATGCAGGAATTCGCGGCATGGATGTTTCAGGGTACATGGCGCATGATAGGGGCGCGGGCGGCCCTTTTCGCCATATCCGTCGGGTGCTTTTTTCTCGCCCATCTTATCGGTGACAGTTCGGATCAGGAATCCTGACTTCGGGTGGGGGCTCATCGCTGTTCAAGGAAATATTGAAACATACATGAGAACCCTGTTCGCCCTTTTAGGTGTGGCTTTTTTTTCAGCAGGCCTTCTCTGGCCTTTTCTGATCCGTGACTTCATTTATTTCACGCTTCTGCCCGAACCCCTCCATTATTCCTCGGACCTTGAAAGAATCCTTCGCGCGGCGGCTTTCTGGGTCGTGGATGGAAAAGGCCGAATGCTCGGCATCCAGTTTTCCCTTGGGATCATGTCCTTTATCTGCTTTTACATGGCGAACTTCCTCGAAGACGACGACGAGTGACTCTGGCGCAAGCCCCCCAAGCCTTCAAGAAGTCTTGACATCCAGTGGGTTCTACTGCATATTGAGGTTTCGAAACCGTAAAATACATCTTGTAGGCGTTCAGCCCAATCCCGATTTTTCAATTTCATCAGGTGCATGAAAAAGTGAAAAAACGCCCGTCTTCGCCCGATTGTCCCACGGATGTCGAACCCCAGGCCCCTCCAGCCGCGCTTTCGGTATGCGTGCTGGCTTCGGGAAGCAGGGGAAACGCCATCTGGATTTCAGATGGGGCCACCAGCGTTCTTTTCGACGCGGGGCTTTCGGGAAAGGAGATCGAGGCCAGAATGGCGGCGCGGGGCCTTTGCCCCCAAAGCCTCACGGCCCTGGTGCTCTCCCACGAGCACACAGACCATCAGCAGGCGGTGGGGGTGCTTTCAAGGCGCTTTGGCATAAGGGTCCTTGCCACGGAAAAGACCTTCAGGGCCGCGTCTGCGGTGGTGAAAAAACCGGCGGGCCTTTCACATTTTTCGCCCGGAAAGACCTTCGAGATAGGCTCTCTTTCCGTCTGCCCGTTTTCCACCAGCCACGATGCAGCCGACCCCACGGGCTTCACCATAACCGGGGCAGGGGTTAAAATCGGTCTCGCCACGGACCTGGGCGTGGCCACCAACCTCGTTGCCCATCATCTTTCGGGCTGCCGGGCGCTTTTATTGGAATCCAACCACGACCCGCAAATGCTTCAGGACGGCCCCTACCCCTGGCACCTGAAGCAGCGCGTAAAGGGCCGCACCGGGCACCTTTCCAACCAGGATTCCCGCGACCTTCTTGGCCGCGTACTTTGCCCCGCCACCAGCCACGTGGTGCTCTGCCACTTGTCCGAGACCAACAACACCCCGGAAACCGCCCTTTCCGCCGTGGCCCCGGCCCTTTCGGGGCATAAGGCCCACCTTTCCGCCGCCAGCCAGGACCGTCCCGGTCCGTTGATAATGCTATATCAGTGAACCCGCCGCTTTTTTTCCCGGCTTCGTCCCGCCGGTTGCCTTTCCCGCCACTTTGGTGTAATCAGAAGATGTGACCCGTTCCCGAACCCAAGGATTGGACCATCATGGATACTTCTGCGCCCGGATTCATAGAGCTTGAGCGAAAGACCCGCGAAACCAGCGTGAAGGCCGCCCTAAGCCTTTACGGTGAGGGCAGGGCCGAGGTGGAGACCAGCATAGGATTTCTCGATCACATGCTGACCCTTTTCGCGGTTCACGGACGGTTCGACCTTGCCGTCACCGCCACGGGCGACACCGGAGTGGACTATCACCACACCGTGGAGGACGTGGGCATAGTTTTGGGCGACATCCTTTCCCGGTTCCTGGACAAGGGCGAGAACCTTGCCCGCTACGGCGAGGCGAAAGTCCCCATGGACGAGGCCCTGGCCGAGGCTGTGGTGGACCTTAGCCGCCGTCCCTTCCTGGTCTTCGACGCAGCCTTCGGAAGCCCGCTGATAGGCGGCTTCGACACCCAGCTTTTCGAGGAGTTCTTCCGGGCCCTGGCGCACAGGGCGGGGATCACCCTCCACCTTAGGGTGCTTTACGGAAAAAACGACCATCACAGGATAGAGGCCGTGTTCAAGGCCTTTGGCCGGGCTCTGGCGAAAGCCTTCACAAGGGACGAACGGGTGCGTGGGGTTCTCTCCAGCAAAGGAGTCCTGTAAAATGACGCGAGCCGAAAAATACCCCGCAATCGCGGTGTTCATGGCCTTTCTTGCGCTCCTGGCTGCCTCCTGCGCCACGCCTGCCGCAACGCCGCCAAGGACGCTCCCCGGAATGAACACCGTTCTGGTGACACCCTTTGTCGACATGTCCGCCCTGCACGGGCCGGGCCAGACCGTGCGCTCCCCCGTAACGGGCGGTGTTTTCACCACCGGCCCCGTGGCCGAGGGCGTTTCGGATGAACTATCCCGGACCCTCATTGCCCAAGTGGCCGCTCTTGGCTACACGGTGAGCGCCTCCGACGACGCCGAGGGTGCCCGGTCCCTGGCCGTGGCTTCCAAAAAGAGCATGTCCGAGCGGGACCTCGCCCTTGAAATGGGCCGCAAGTCCGGAGCTGACGGCGTGATCATCGGTTGTGTCTATCGCCTGGAGGAGCGGGTGGGGGCCAATTATTCGGCGGAAAAGGCTGCGTCCGCCGCCTTCGACGCGGCGCTCATACGTGTGGCGGACGGCGCGGTGCTGTGGAGCGCCCGGTTCGACGAGGCCCAGAAGCCCCTTTCGGACAACCTTCTGGACATGTCCTCCTTTCTGAAGCGTCGCGGAACCTGGGTCACGGTTTCGGACTTCGCCAAAGACGCGCTCACGAAAAAACTCGAAGGCTTTCCCAGGCCTATTGGCCCGGCAAAACAGTAAACGGCAGGCAGATGATAATCATACCAGCAGTTGATATACGGCACGGCAGGTGCGTCAGGCTTTCCCAGGGACGGGCCGACGCGGAGACGGTTTACGGCGACGATCCTTCGGCCATGGCCCTTCACTGGCAGGACTTGGGAGCAGCACGGCTCCACGTTGTGGACCTGGACGGCGCTTTCGAAAAAAGCCCAAGAAACGCTCTTGCGGTGGAAAAAATTCTGAAAACCGTTAGCGTTCCGGTAAGCGTAGGCGGGGGCGTGCGCAACCGGGAAATCTTCGACCGCTGGATTTCCCTTGGGGTGGACCGGGTGGTTGTGGGCACCGAGGCCGTGAAAAACCCGGAATGGGTGAAGGCTGCGGCCCTGGCGCATCCGGGGCGGCTGGTGCTTGGAATAGACGCCAAAAACGGAATGGTGGCGGTGGAGGGCTGGACCGAGACCACCGCCCTTTCCGCCATTGACCTGGCCCTTCGCTTCCAGGGCCTGCCCGTGGCGGCTGTTCATTTCACCGATATCGCGCGCGACGGCATGCAGACCGGCGTGAACCTCACCGCCACCGCCGATTTCGCCCGCAAGAGCCCCTTTCCGGTGGTGGCCTCTGGCGGGGTTTCGGTGATCGATGACATTGAGGCGCTTCTTCCCCTGGAAAAACTGGGCGTGAC
The DNA here is from genome assembly GCA_016235345.1 of Deltaproteobacteria bacterium. NCBI lineage: Bacteria > Pseudomonadati > Myxococcota > Myxococcia > Deltaproteobacteria bacterium. The sequence goes on from JACRLG010000005.1 coordinate 38,253, forward strand.
CGGGGTGATAACGGGCCGGGCCCTTTACGCCAAGACCCTGTCCCTGCCTGAGGCCATAGCACTGGCCGGAAAAAATCCGGCCTCGTAATCCGCCGGTTTCAAAAAAGCCGGAAAGCCGTGAAGGCGGCGGCCAGTACAAGGGTTAGGGCGAAACTCAAAATTGCCGCAGGTTTCACGAGGCTTAGGGGCAGTCCCTCCCTTTTACCGCGCACCCGGCGCAGAACCTCGTCAAGCCCGCTTACGGGATATCCAGGCGGAGAAGGCCAAGATTCCGCCGGATCAAGCCCTTTCAGCCCCATTTTTCAGCCCTCCCTTTTCCGTCCTGCCGCGACCGTTGGCTTCCATTTTACGTAACCCGGCACAAAGCCTATGGAAAGGCCGTTTCCAAGGGCTGCGCACAAGGCCCTTTTTTCCAGGAACCCGGTTTTTGCCCTGAGCCTTTTCCGGTAAGGGGAGCCGGGTTCCGCTGGCTCTTCCAGGCGCCTTGAGAAGTGGGCGGCCATCCACAGGACATCCTCCGGCAGGCTTGCCACCATATCCCATTCCTCCGCCATCTTCAAAAACCGGCGGCGGTCATAAGCGCCCGCCCGCAATAAAAGCGCGGAAGCGAGAAACTCCGCCTCGTGTTCAAGGCACAGCCCGCGCACATCGGAAGCGCCGGAATCAAGCGCTCCCGAAAGGCCCACGATTTCCGACACAAGGCTCGCGTTTGCCGCAAGTATGTCCCCCGGGCCGGCGGAATCCGCGTCCAGTCTAGCTATCTTCCGGTAATCGACGGCCATACGGTAAAGGTGAGCGTTGTTGAAGCCGTTATCGTTTTCAGGGTCGTAATCGTGTTCGATATCCCACAGGTCGCGGTAGGGCGAAAATCCGAGATGGGCCAGTATGAAATTTTCATCTGATGAAAGACTTTGGCCCGGATCTCGCCTTATAAGCTCCATCCAGGTGTCCAGGTAGGCGTAAACGAAAAAGGCGTTCAAATCCGACGCCGACATGGGCCGCTCATTAATGCTGCGCAGGCGCCGCTTTCCCTGGGGCGGCGCGGTCCGGGCCTTTTGGGCTCGATCCCGCCCTGACGCCTCCCTTTTGGCCTTTTCCTCTTCCAGAAAACATAAAAAAAGGAGCGAGTTGCCAAGGGCGAGAAGGAACTGCCTCCGGTTTTCGGCGTCAGCCTCCGAAGGCGCTTCCGGGGAAAGAATGCCATCCAGAAGCGCCTGATGTGCGCGATGGGCGAAATGGGCCGCAACGGCCTCGTCAAAGGCCGTATATCGCCCGGCCATGAAAAGCCGGAGAAAAACCTCCTGCAAGCGGTTCTTTCCGCCCCCTTCAAAAACGGCCCGGATTCGGCCCCCGCTTTGGTCCCACCAGCGCAGAGCCGGAAGGCGTCCGCTTAAAGGCACAAGGCCCCTTGCCAGGAAACGGACGGCCAGGCCGAAGAGCGGGCGGCCCTGGGTATGGAGGCGGGTGACCGTGATACCGGTATATATGATCCTGAAAATTATCAGAAAAATTGAGGCTGTGAAAAAAAGGGCGGCGCAGGCCGCCCCGGCCCGCCCGGCGATTACGAACTTAGCGGGCGATACGGCGAGGAGGAAGATGAATATTGAAACGGCCAAGAGGTATATGGCAACCGATGCTGCAATGAAGGCGTCGACCCTGGCTGTTGGCGGCGATTTCAGATGCAGCAGAAAAATCAGCCGCAAACCTGCCTCGTTTGAAGCAAGCAAAATGATTAGCCAGGCGATGAAGCCGACCCATGACGCGCTCGCCCCAAAACGGGTAAGGACAAGAAGGACCACCAAGAAAATGAAAGCGATAAGCCAGAACAGCAAGGATTCGGGCAGGTGTCCGAAACACCGCAGGATGACTTTCGGGGTGGCCTCGCGGCTCCTGGAAAATTTCCCGGCCATCAAACCGGATGCCCGCAGTTGGAGCAATTTTCAAAGCGGACCTCTCCGGCGCTTCCGCGAAAGCGAAGGCCTTCGTGCATGGAGACGATGGCCTCCCTTTTTATCCGCAGTATTTCCGGCTTATTGTCCTTGGACGAGGCTATAATGAAAATGTGATCGAAAACCCATCTCTGCCAGTCTGTCCCAATCCAGGCCGATTTGTCCGGAAATTCTTCGCAGCCGCAAAGAAGCGGCCCCATGATTTCGCAGGCATCCGACGGATCCCCGACCCCGAAAACAAAGGGGGGGTGAAGCGTGAAACCTTCGGGCAGGAACACCAGAGCGCCCTTCATTTTCCAGTAGGGCTCGGCGTAAAAGAGCCTTCCGCCCGCGCCCAGTATGCCGTAATTGTCGGAATAAGTTGAAGAACCGCCAGTGGCTTCCGCGCCAGCCCGCCCCCAGGTTCGCCCGGAAATCAGCAAAGGCGGCGTCAGGATGTGGCAGGCCGTGCGCTCCCCGTCAGCGCCGATTATCCCCACACGGCAATAGCCGGTGTTTTCCAGGAACCTCCTGGAGCAGTCCCTGACGAGCTCCGTAAGGCTTTCGTCTTCTTCCCCGTGAACGCTTATCATGAGGGGGGGCGATGCTGTCTCACCACCTGTAACGGCACCGGCCAGGGCGCTCGCGGCGTCCCGCTCGCCCTTCACCAGGGCCAGTTCATGCCTCAAAAGGCCCAGGCGTTTATTTAGGACCCTGATGTCAGTTCTGCGCAATTGAACCCGGTTTTCCAGAATCCTGATTTCACGCGCGATGGAGTGCCCGCGCATGGATTTTTTGTCATGCCCCGGTTTCACGTTTTCGGGCGCATGTTTCAGTTCCAGAAAAACCCGGATGCCGCCCTCGCCCGAACCGGAGAGGTTCTCCGCAAGATGCGCTATTTCCGGGGCTTTGCGGGGATCGGGCCTCACGAACCGGCTTACCGGGAAAAACTCCAGGGAGGTGACCCCGATGTCGTAATCCCGGCCCCCGTCCCTTTTTCCGCCTGAGGCCAGACGAAGGCCCTTTTCCCTGGGGGCCAGCCAGCGCCACCAGCCCGTTGGATAGCGCCATCCGCACGCCAGATAGACCTCCCTTGGCCCGTCCCCACCAAGAAAATAATACAGCACGCTGTTTCTGGGGGCGATGGGGGGCTGCCCGTTTTTTCCCATGAAGGCCAGGAGCCAGAAAAGGCCTCCGGCCTCACCATTTTCCGGCCTGCCCGCTTTTTCCGACACCGGGCAGGCCATGATGTGGCGAATGCCCAGGCTCCAGAGATAGCCTAGTTCCGGCCCTATGTCATTTTTGGGGATCAAAAGCAGGTACTGGCTGAAAATGCGGCTTCTTAAACCGCTTGCTGCGTTTTTCACCAGTTCCTCGAGGCGGGCGAGCTTTTCGGCCTCATGGGACCCGGCCCCGCCGGACAGCGCCGCAGGCATGGTTTTGATCATTTTCTCGAAAACATCGTGCATGGCCGAGCAGAGAATCGCGTTCCTGGGCTCCTCCAGGAACCCCGGCCTTTCTTCCCGGACCGGGCCGACCTCGGCGACGAGATCGGCAACCCTCTTTTCGAAACATCCCAAAGGGGCGGAATCCGCCGTTCTCCCCATAAAAAGGGCCAGCCTGTCCTCGATCCGGGAGAGGGCCGCGTGTTCCGAAGCATGCCAGTACCAGACGCCGTCCTTCAGAAAGGCCGTGGACTTCTTGATTTCCTGAACCTTTGCGTGTGAAAGCTCAAGCCCGTTCAAAAATCCCAGAAAGGAATCGAGATTCCCGAACCTGCACCACCCGGCGTCCTTTTTCGGAGAAGTCCTGCTGTCTGTGGCCATCAGTAATTTTTCCGCCTAAAGGCTCTTGGACGATAGAATCCTTCTTAGTGCCCATGAACGAAAGCCCTGAAAAGGATGGGGACATGAGCGTTCCTCCCGCCCTGCCCTGCCCTTTGAGGAGGAGGCCCCGTCGAGGTTTCCGAAAACCAGAAACGGCCTGTTCCCGCCTTCTCCGGGCCTTGCCTCCACCACCATGGCGTCCGACCTGCCGGAAATGAACTGAAACATGGGGCTGCCCCCCTGCCTGAGGCTTCTGCCCAGGGCCTCGGAAAAACCCGGGCCGCCCATGAAAAAACTGAGCTTCCGGCCCCAGTCCCGCCTGTCCGCCATGAGGTTCTTCCATTGGGCCAGCATTTGGGACACCGGCTCGCCCGGCTCGACCTTCCCGGATAAGGCCCCGCCAGCCGCTTCTTTCGGGGCGGGGTCGGTTTCCTTTTTCCATGACCAGCCCGGGGCATGATTGAAGAGGACGGGAAAGACGTCGGAAGCCGAAAACAGGAGGGGCCGCTCCAGATTGCCCCGGCTGCGCCCTGGGCTGAAATCCGAGCCCGCCAAAACGGTGGTTCGCACTGACGGAGCCAGCCCCTTGGGAGTAATGCCCCCGGCGTCGCCCCAGTTTTGGTCGTGAAACATGAAGGCCACGTCAAAGGCGGCTTTATCGCTTAAGCCGGGCAGGGCAAGAAGATCGTGCGCCACCAGGAAGGCCGCCAGCTTCAGCGCCCCGGTAAGGCCCCATTCGGGGCGGCCAGCGCCGTTATCGGTCCTGGCCGAAGGAAGGTCTATGGCAAAGACCACGCCGGTTGAAAGCGATTCCCGGTCCTGCCAGACATCCAGGTAGGCCGGAACCTTGTTCTCCGCCATCAGCCTCATGACCACAGGCTTGGGAGCGCCAAGGGCCAGGGGATGCCCCGGCGGAGCCCCCTGCCCTATCACCCGGTGCTCGAAGCCGCTTTTCTCCCATTCGCCCACAACCGGCCTGGTGAACCTGCCCGGCGCTGAAAGAGTGGCTTCCTTGGGTGGCCGGGCCGCCTCTTTCCTGTAGTCGTCCATAAGACTTAAGTCGCAGGCAACGCCCCACATGGCCCTGCGGAAACCGGGCCTTTTTTCGCCCTGAGCCTTGAAATCCTCCTCCGAAAGCCCGTCGGGCTCCGCCCCCGGCCCGGCCAGCCTCCGGCTGCCCTCCCCGGAAAGGCGCATCTCGTAACGGCAAAGGCCAAGGCACCTTTCGAAAATTTCGGGCGCTTCCTCCATAATCTCGGAAACACGGTTATTTTCGAAAAACCCCCCGAAAAAGGACCCGCCCGCAAAACCCCGCCCGTCGGCCTTTCTCCATTTTTCCGGGTCCTCTTTTTCAAAATTCCATTTCAGAGCCTTGTCGATGTCGGACACGAACAACGCGCTTAACCCGTTCAATTCCAGGGCAAGGAAAAGCTCGTGAAATAAAGGGCGAAAGGCCAGAAACCTTCCCCGTTCCGACTGCCCGTTCACGGCGAATCCGCCGAAAGCCTCCCACCCGGCCACCAGCCGCGCCACCGACTTCATCATGGCCCCGTAGGACCTGCGTCCGTTCAACTTGAGGGGCAGGGCGGGATCGGCTAAAATCCTCAAAACATCGTGGGCGAAAAAAAACGGCGTGGCCAGGCCCATTTTCACGTAGCGGAAATGTTCCGCCCAGGCGGTTTTCCAGGCATCGTCAAATATCGCCCAGGGCAGCACACTCGTCTCGCAAAAATGCTCCCGGCAGAAATCCACGTATCCCGACGCCCTTTCAAAGCGCGGGCCCGGTTCAGGCATTTTTGGCTGCTCGTTTTCGGGCATCCTCATTCGCTCCGGGGAAGGTATTGGGAAAGGCCCCTCACGAAATCCTCCCTCACCTCCGGGCTTTCCCAAACGTGCTTGAAAACCGCGCAATCGGCTTCGGTCGGCCCGGCAAGCCCCTTGTTCCTGAAAACGGCGTGGCATCGGGCCAGCTTGTACAGGATTTTCAGCTTGCGGCCCGACAGCCGGCAGTATGGATGATGATAAAGCTCCCTAACCATTTCCTCGAAGAGCGCCATGAAACCATCCGTGGGCGCGAACTTCTGAAATGGATGCAAGGCCCCGCCCCTTGGCAGCGAATCGTAGGGCGCAAGGCACATGGCTCTTGAGAGCAGCAGGATGTCGTTAATGGACGCGTGGCTTTCCGACGAAACGAGGCTCCAGCGCTCCTTCTTCTTTTCCAGGCTGTACAGGTCGGAGTAAAATTTGGCGTTTTCCTCGTCGTCCTTATCGAACGACAGGTTGCCGTGGCTGGTCTCGATCTGAAAACCCTCCCTTCGCCAGGCCCTCTCCACCACGTGCAGAAAGCGCGAGTTGTCCTTCCCGTAGGTCGTTGGTTCCGAACCGGGACTTGAGGAAGGCCCAGGGTCGGGCTCGACGGAGATTTCAGGGAAATGGAGCCTTACGCCCATCCGGTCGTAGATGGCCGCCGAATCGACATCATTATAAGGCGGGTCGTTGGCGGCCAGAATTATGACCGCAAGGTCCGAGGCGGCGAGCCTTCCCTCGGAGTGGAAGCGCCTGTCCGAAAGGAGCGTCAAAAGGCTGTGCAGGATGGGGCTGTTGGCCTTGAACACCTCATCTATGAAGGCTGCCCTCACCCCAGGAGCAGTGATTGAGCCGCTCTGGCCGCGCACCATTCGCCCCTCGTACATTGCGGGTATGTTGAAGGAACCGCAGATTTCCTCCGGGGTGGTGAACTTGGTAAGAAGGTACTGGAAAAAGCCGTTGCCGCCCCCGTCCCTGCCGCTTTCCTCGGTAAGACCCAGTCTTGAGAAAAACTCCACAGCGGTGCGGGTCTTGCCCGACCCCGGAGGCCCCAGAAACAGCACCGGCTCCTGGGCCACCGCCCCGCAGACCAGCATGTCGATCTGCTCCTCCAGGTAGCGCATGGCCTGCTTCAGGCTCTCCTTAAGGTCGTTGACGCGGGTGAGGGAGCGGGCGTAGAGCTTGTACACCTGGCAGGGATGAAGCAGGTAAAGGGCCGTGGACCAGGTGCCGGAATTGAATTTGGCCGGATGCCTGACCTCTTCGTCCAATAAGGGTTCCAGGTCCCAGTCTTCGGGGCTTTTGACTTTCCTGTTTTTCTGAACGTCAAGCTTGATCAGACCGGCAAGGGCCTTCACTTCCTTCGAGACCAGGCGCTCCCGGTGGATGTTCTTCCATTCCTCCACGCAGCAGTCGCCGTGCCGCAAAATTTTTGCACGGCCGTTCAAGGCCTCCCTGAAATTTCCGTCATCCCTCTGCCTGCACGCAAGGCCGCAGACGGCATCCTCCAGGGCCTTTGAAAAGGAATCGGCATCCATCAGTACCGTCCTTCCCTTTCAAGTGTTTGTGACTGCCGCACAAGCTCGGTAAGATCGGTTACAACGGCTGCGAGGTCAACGGGGGTCCACCTCAAAAAGATTCTCCGGCACAGGCCGTACAGGTGATCGCCCGCCACGAATATCCTTTTTTCCCTTTTCACGTCGTCCTCATAGATTTCAAGCTCCGAGACCAGGGATACGAAGGCGTCTGCCCCGTCTTTCAACAGGCCTTCTATGCCGGTGTCTTCTATGTAATGGCGCAGGATCGCCGCGATGGATTCGGCATCGGGATGCCCCACCGGAATCTGGAGCCCCCCGCGCCCCGGCCGCAGAAAGGCCGTGTCCAGGTCCTCCCGGCGGTTGGTTGCGCCCACCACGAAGACCATTGTGTCTTCCGAAAAACCGGCCATTTCGGACAACAAGGTGCTGGCTATGCCGGTTTCCACGCTGGCCGCCCCGCCTCCGGATGCCCTGGTTTTGAACAAAGCGTCCATTTCATCGAAAATCAGCATGGATGGGGCGTTCAGGCGGGCCTCGGCAAAAATCCGGCGCACGTTGGCCTCGGAAGCGCCCAGAAGGGAGGCTTTTACGTCGCTGGGATAGACCACCCGAAAGCGAAGGCCCATTTTGGAGGCCAGCCACTTGGCCAGGAGGGTCTTGCCCGTTCCGGGCTCGCCGTAGAGGATTATGGTCTTGAAGATGTGATTCCTGATTTTCTTTTTTTCGTCGGGATCGGAGGCGCCAAACCACTTCTTATAGGGCTTGATGACAAGCTGATGAAGATCGCCGTTTTCGCCCACGATGTTTTCATAGCCCAGGAAATCGACCATCCCGGGGGCCGCCGTCATGTGGGACGTGCGCTGGGCCGCCTCCCTAAGTCTTGAAAGGATGTCCTCCCGGTTGCCTCCCCCCACCATCGCGTATTTGACAAGCCGCCTGAAATACAGGGGATTGACCTCCTTCACGCAGTCCACGACCTGGCTTGCGTCCTCTTTGGAAATGGCCTTCGCGCCGGGCTGGCAGAGGCTCCGGGCCTCGTCCCTTCGCAGAAGCCTTGGAAGGTTCTCCACGGAAACCCCCGGAAGCCTTATTTTCATGGGAAAGACCCCGGCAAGGGAGCGCGGCAGGGGCGGGCCGAAGGGGTCCTGAAAGGCGAGCCACACGGTGCGATTCAAGATATCGTTTATTATGTAGGCTGGCTCGTGGTAGAGGGCCGGGTTGAGCTGGCCGTTCATCATGGAAAGCAGTATCTCCAGGGAATGCCACACCACAATGGGGGCGTCGCCGCCGCTTGTCCTGTCTTCGCCGTAAAGCCTCAAAAGCTCCTGGTGGACGGTGTTCTTGAGGCTCTGCTCGCCGCCCCGGTTCATCATGGTGGGCCTCGGAAGCTCCACAATGCGCCCGTTATCGAAATCGGCCCGGTCCAGCCCCAGCAAACCGACTATCTTTTCCACCGAAGGGCGCACCGTTTCGGCGTCGGCGGTGACCAGCACGTTTACGCCCGCTTTCAAGGCCCGCGCTATATCCCTGTACTGGGTTTCGCAGACGTGATTCAGATAGGTGGCCGGTTCGAACTCGTCGCACAACACTTTATCCAAACTGAAGGAATCAGGCATCACGACCTCCTTGCGGGCGGGAAATTCAGCCGCTTGATTAAATTCTGTTTCATTATGGGATCGCCTCTCACTCGTAAACGGACTCCAGGCTTCTTACCCTAAGGTCCCATTCGTCGGCTTCCACCGCTGGTTCCTCAAAAATTTTCAGGTTGCGGCATTTCACGGGGTCGAACACTGCCCTTTGGGAAAGTCGCTGAAGCTCCCATTTCATCTGGGCCTGGGTAAGCCTTACGGGAAGATCGATCACAAGATCGGGCCTGTCGAAGTTTTCATCGGGAAAATTGAGAGCCCACAGGATTATGGTCTCCGCAAAAACGGACTTGTCCGGTTCGAGCTCGTCGCCTGAAAAACCGTCGTCCGCAAAAACATCCATGGACCGTTTCCCGGTGTCGAGGCTCTCTCTTATGGCGTATTTCAGTTTTTTGGGCATGATCGGCGGTCCTTCGTCTTTCAGGGATTGCCCCAGTTTTGCGCGGCTTCCATCTCGTATTCCTCCACCCAGTCGCCGTTGGAGTCAAAATAAGCCACCGCCTTCGTCCAACGGGCGCGGCCCTCGAACTCCTTCCTGGAAAGCTCGTGGGCCGTGGCCATTGCATGAAGCCGTTTGATTTCCGCCAGGGCGAATTTTTTAAGAACCATGAAATCCCCTTCCGGCATGTTTTGCGGGCCGGCCTTAATGGAAAGCTCGTTTCGGGCGAAATCGAGCCGGGCCTCGATGGAAGAGGCCGAAGGCGCGGGAAGGCTTATGGTTTTCCCGAATTCGGGGCCCTGGCCGGTCCAGCCGTCGAGAAATTTCCTGAAATTTTCCGGTAGGTATCCCGCGCCGTTTTTGAAGACAGCCGAAAGGCCAAATGCGCCCAGTTTCCCGAAAAGGGCCGTAAGTTTCCATGTCCGCCCCGTAAAAAGCCCGTCCATGCCGTATTGAACCGTATAAGCTATTCGCGCATGATTCCCTGAATTGTCCTTCGGCATAAAACCTCCTTCATTATGTTGCGCGGGGCCGAAAGGAAGGCCGACCCGGCGGGCTGCTCCATGCTCCGTGGGGGCTCAAAGCCGCCCGGAATACCTGCGGGATTCCTTAAAAAGTCTGGCCGTCCGGTCATGCAGAACATCCAGGCCGCCCAGTTCGTAACCTGCGCACCAGGAAAGTTCCTTTCGGAGCAGCATGGAATGCCGCAAAAGAATTTCCTCGGAAACGCAACCCTTTAGCCCGGAGGTTTCCGGCCAGGATTCGCTTTCCATGCACCGCCTGAAATACCCCGCGCCGAAAAAGGCGAAAAACCGGAGAATTTCCAGGGCCCTGGCGGCGGAACCGGCGTCTTTTTGGGGCAGGGCGGCCCTGGTCATGGCCTCGTCCAGCATTTTCTGCGCCGTTGCGAAGACCCGCCCTGCCGGGAGCCAGCCCCGGCCCCCTTCCAATATCCGGCTGGCGGCCAGCGATGACAGGGCCTCGTTCTCGAAGACCAGGCAGCAGAGTTCGGCAAGGGCGTCATCGGGAGGATTCCGGTAAAATTTCTCCAGCTTGAAAAGCTCCTCGCCTATCCGGCCAAGCCTTTCGGAAGCCTCGTCGATAATGGCCTCTTCCGGCCTTTTTCCGCCTTTTCCGTAAAGGGCGATAAGTTCGTTGAGCGCCTTTTCGCCAAGGGCGGAGAGCGGCGCTTCCACGGGGCCGAAAAAAAACGCGTCAAAGGCCTCTTTTGCGGCCCTGGCCTGATCGAACAGGATGGCGAGCACCACCAGATCGCCGGAGCGCAGCCGCGTCTTAAGCTCCACAAGGCCCTCCAGGTGATTTTTCACGTTCACCCTCGCCATGTCGAAAACGGCTTTTTTGCTGGCTCCCTTTGCCGATGCGAGGTGGAACTCCGCCCTTGAAAGCAGGAGGGCGTCATATAAGACAAGGGTGGCGAAAAAGGCGGCGGGCCCGTACTCGTAAGGGATCTTTTCATCCAGCCCGCCATCCATAAGGCGAAGCCAGGGCAGTTCACTTAATAGATAAACTGACACGAGCCTTCTCAAGCCCTCCCTGACCCCCGGAAAGCGAAGCCAGGAAATCTCCGCATTCTGGGGTGTTTCCCATTTCCCCGTGCCCCATAAGGGCAGCGGGTCGGAAGAACCCGAATCCAGGGGCTCGAAGGGGCTTTCAGCGCTTTCCAGCATTCGGGAAATGGCCTCGGCAATGACGGCGTCGGAGGGTGCTCTCAACCTAGCCCCGTGCGAGGCGCGGCTTTTTCCGGGGCCTGCCGCCCTGCCCGCCCGGCCCTTTCCCGGCCTTCCCAAAAATGTCGCGAAGGAAAATATTCTTGACCTTGCGCCGCCCACTGCCTTCGCCTCCCGAAGTTTTCCTGCATTCAACATCCCGTTCAGTTGGCCGGGCGTCCTCCGAAACCCTGCAACACAAGGGCCTTCAGCTCCTCCAGCCTTTCCGCCGAGGAGGCGCTCTCCGGGCCGCCTCCCTGGTTCACTGCGTACATGGGCGTCATTCCCTTGAACCGTTCGGCTATGTCCTCATAGTTGAAATTGAACTCATCCTCGCTGTTCGCCCTTGCATAGGCTTCTTCCGCCGCCGAATTTATCACGTGCTCAATTTCAGCACCGGTGAAGCGCTCGCTCAATCCGATCAGGTTTTCGGGCGGCGACGACCTGGTTTCGGCGCGGTGTTCGGCCTCGGCCAGCTCGGCGTTCAGAAGGCTTTCCAGCTCATCGGGATCGATGGACGCGCCGTTTCGCCTTATTTGCCGGATGTGGCGCGAAAGATGGATGGCCAGGATGTCCCTTCGCTCCCGCCCGCCCGGCACGTCCACGAAAAAAATGTTGTCGAAACGCCCCTTTCGCAGAAATTCCGGGAAGTTGTCGGCAAAAAACCGGATGCTGTTGGCCGTGGCCATCAAGAAGACCATTGACTGCTTTTCCTGCATCCAGGTGAGGAAGGTGCCGAAGGTGCGGGCGGAAGCCCCGCTGTCGGCCTGGTTCCGTGCCCCGGCCATGCCTTTTTCGATCTCGTCCAGCCACAGGATGCACGGGGCCATGCTTTCGGCCAGGGAAAGCGCCTGGCGGATGCGGCGCTCGGTTTCGCCAAGGTACTGAGAAAAGACCTTGCCCATGTCCAGGCGCAGGAGTGGCAGTTTCCAGGTTCCGGCGGTGGCCTTGGCCATGAGGCTTTTTCCGCCTCCGCTCGCTCCCACCAGAAGGACGCCCTTGGGAAGGGGGATTCCGGTCCTGGGCCGGCCCGTTTCCGGGTCCATTTCCCAGGGCCTCGCCTCGATGAGCTTCTGGCGCTGGGCAAGCCACGATTTGAATGCATCGAGCCCGCCCACGTCGGCGAGGGTCACCTGGGCCGGAAAAAACTCCAGGATTTCGCTTTTCTGGATGATCTGCTGTTTTTCCCTCAGCATGAAATCGGCCAGGTCCCTGTGGACAATCCTATTGGCGCAGAACATGCGCCTCACGGTTAAGGAGAACTCGTTTCCGGTAAGCCCCCGCCCGGCCCGGCAGATGGTGTCCCTTATCTCCCCGCTTTCGGAAAGGACCCCTGGAAGGCTTCCGGCTTCCGCTCCGGGAGAGCGGAAGGAGCCCGCGATGGACTTGAGCGAAACGGCCAGCTCGTCGAAATCCGGAACCGGAAAATCCACCATCTCGATGTCCTTTTCCAGTTCCCTTGGTATTTCGTAGGTGGGGGATACCATGACCAGGGTCTTGTATTCCCGGCGGGACGGGTCCGAGGATTCCGTGCGGCATTTCCGGGCAAAGTCCTTCAGGTACCTTGTGACGAGGGGCGCGTCGCTTGCGGCGTACATGAGGTGAAGGTCGTAAGCCACCACCATCACGTCGTAATTGACCGGGCAGTTGGCCAGGTATTGCAGGCCGCCCGGAACGTAGACCCTGTCGTTCACCAGGGCCTTGGTTATGAGAGCCGGGCTCGACTGGTGAGGGACGGGCAGCTTGAGCTTCTCCGACATGGTCCATTCGGCAAGGTGTTTTCCGGTCCCGTGCTTTAAATTGAGTTCGCACACGAGTTTATCAAGGAATTCCTTCACCCGGTCCTCCTCGTAGGAGCGGATGTAAATGATGGGAGTCCTTGCCTCTATGAGAAGTTTGAGTTCCTGCCGTGCGTCCATGAGATGCCCCCTTTGTGCGCAAGCCCTTCAACGGGAATTTTTTCCCGTAAAACCGAAACCGTTTACGTTCCCCCTGAAACCCTCCCGCTCCAGCTTAAGAAGGACAGGAAGTTTTCTTCACGAATCCCTCAATCCATTCGACCACCATGCCCGGATCGGGAGTTCCGGCCCCTTTACAGAAGAGGTCCACAAGGGCTTCCTCCACCATGCCGTAAAGGTCCGCCGGAAAATGATTCCGGGTGAAATCGAGAACGCGTCCGCTGAACCGGTGATCCGCCGAAAGCAAAATGCCCTTCCGCCTGAAGAATTCCTTCAAAAGAGCGCCCCTAAATTCGGGCGAAAGGGGCCTATCAAAATCGAAAACCCTGTCAAGGCGGCCCTTGCGGCTGATCTCAGGAGCCACCATTTTTCCGTTGGCGGCGGTTAAAGCCACGAAAACCGAATCCCTCTTTTCCTGGAGCCATGTGAGAAAATAGCCCAAAAGCCTGATTGACGTAGCCGACGGCCCGGAGTCGTCGGGGTTTGCCGACGATACCGAAAAATGCCTGTCCACGTTTTCCAATAAAAGTACATTGGGGGCGGAGTTCTCCACCGTCCGCAGGGCCCGCAGAAACCTTGCCAGATAGGCCCCGTCTTCGGGAACCTGGTCTTCGGGGCGCGCCAGGGACGGGTAGACCGCGTTCAAGTCCAGGCGATAGAGCGGAAGCCGCCACTGGCGGGCAAGGTGGAGGACGGCCTCGGTCTTCCCGCATCCGGGCGGCCCTGAGACCAGCATCCCACGGGGGAACTTCAGGGCGTCCCTTGTTCTTTCGGGAAGATCGGGAACCAGCTTCACGCGGTTTTCCACCCAGTCAACAAATTTTGCATGTTCTTCGCAATCCTTCGAGATGAACTCGTGATCGGGCAGCATCCGCCAGTCGGTGAAGGCAAGGGGCAGAAACCTTCCGAGGCTCCGGCGCTTGCGTTCCGAGGCCAGCCGGAACAGCTTTTCCTTCAGCCGGTCGGCGTCCCCGGCCCATTCGGCCAGGACCTGACGGCACATGGAGAGCACGAGCCTGGACTGGGCCTTGGTCATGCCCTGAAGGCAGAAGGAGAAATCCCTGATGAAGTCGGGGCCAAGGCTTCGGGCAAGGTCCTGAAACCCGGTCAGGGCGAGGCGCTCGATGTCCCCCAGGCCGGGGGCCGGAAAGGAAAGAACGTCGAGCTGCCTTGCAAGGCCGGGGGGAACCAATACGTCGCGGGCGAGAATGATGGCCGCCACCCTCTTCGGGTTTGCGGCCCCGCCACCGTTCGATGGCCTGTTACGGACGGCCCGGAAGCGGCGGGAGAAATCGGAAAGCATCCGGGTTTCGGCTTTGGAAAGCCGGTCCACCACGAAAACGGCCATCAGTTCGTCGGCGTTTTCCGCCTTCTGGCCGATAGCCTTGAGAAGCCCGCCGAAGTCCTTGGCTTCCAGGATGGTTTCGTGGGTGACCCCGCCTTCCTGAAACCGGGTCTCCCGAAAGCCGTCCGAGGGCGTGAATTCCAAAAGGCGGATCTTCCTTTTTCCGCAGAAATCCCTCAGCCAGCAAAGGGCCTCGTCGTCGTCGAAGGTGACCACTTCCAGTACGGAGGCGTTGTTTTCCCACTTTTCCGCGAATTCGCATCCGAATTGACGGATGCCCGAAGAATCGAACGGCGCAACCCCGTCGGGCGCATCGTCCGGCAAACCGTCCGGGGAGGCACTTCTGTCCGAAAAGTTCAGATGATAGCGGCGATCGGGATGCCCGAAAAGCTGGTAGAGATGCCAGGCGGGTTCTAGGGGATGAAGCTTTGAGACCTTCACCCTGGCCCGGCGCACGGCCTCGCCGATTGAGTCCCCATGAACCAGAAGCCGCTCGTAGAAGGCCAGGGCGAAATCCGTGTGGGACCGGTTTGCGGGCAGCTTCTGTGGGCAGCCCACAAAATGCCTCACCCCCGCCGCCAGAAAGTCGGCGGCAAGCCCCCTGTTGGGGCTGGGATCGTGCCGGTAGTCCGCACCGCAGCAGCTGTTGGAAAAAACCAGATGCGGCGCGGTTTCGATCTCCCGCGTCTCCCTCAGGTGCCCTACGTTGAGGTGGATTTCCTTATCCTGAACGCACCGGCCTTTTGCCGAGAGCCTTGCCCTGAAGCTGAAAGCCCAGCCCCAGGGGGCTTCCCGTTTCTTGACGCCGGACGAATCCCCGTGGCCGATGAAATGCACCAGGTGCGCCCCGTTCATGGCCCCCGCGAGCCTTACGCGCAGGGTGTCAGACTCGCCCTGGTCCAAAACTTCGACCCTGACGCGATTTTTCCCCAGCGTTCCGAAAAAGGCCCTGAGTTCCTCCAGTTCCTGCCGAAAGACCGAGCCCCCGTCCTCGTCCGCAGCCCCAAGAACCAGAAGCACCCTGATGGGAGGCTTCCACTCCGGCGGGTCCGAAAGCCGCAACTCCGGCGGATGCATGGGCAGGCAGCGGGCCACGCTGAATTTTTTTGAAATGGATTCGCCGTCTATGGTGAGGGTTTCCAGGGGAAGGACATGGGCTCCGTTTTCGAAGCTGAACCAGATGGAGCTTTTTTCCTTCAGGGCGAGCCGGAAAAATTCCCTGCCGCTTTCCAGGATGAGAGCGCTCAGCTTATCGAGTTCTTTTGGGTCGTGCTCCTTAAGCTGGCATTTGTCGAAAAGCCCGGCAAGCTTTGCCGTAACCGCGCAGTATGGGACAACCGAGCGCTGGGGCGCGCCTCCGATATCGAAATCCAGCGCAAGCCACGCCTTGTTTTCCAAGAGTGCCGCCTGGACGATTCTGGGCATGGCTCCCCCCTTGCTTCGTTCAGGCCAGGCACTCCACCAGGGATGAAAAAACCGCCTCCCTGAAAGGCGTTTCAGGCTCCCGTATAAACCTTGTTGCCACCCGCCCGCCCATGTCGGCAAAATAGTGGGCGCTTCTGGCCCAGGGTGCGAGGTCTGCGCCGGGGCAGGCGCCATGAAATCCCAAAACCCTGTTAAAGACTAAAAGCGCCCGCTCATGCTCCTGTTGGCAGACAAGAAGCCAGCCGTCCAGCGCGTATAGATATCCCAAAGCCTGCTGATCCGGCTCCCCCGGAAGAATGGCATCCCCAAGGCTGGCGATGACGCCCGAAACCCTTCTTTCGGCCTCGTTCACAAGGCCGTCGGTTACGAGCCCGAAAACCAAGGACAGGTCCTCTTTAAAAGGCGCGAGGCAGGGCCGGGCCGCCAAGTCGTCCAGATGCCCGGTAAGGGCGAGGCTCCCAAGGATTTCCCTCCACTGCCTTCGCCGGTTTTCGGAGGGCCTGGGGCCGCCCAGGTGAAGGGTGAGGGGCGCGGCTTCGAGGGTCAGGGCGTCCAGGGCCGCCGCGAACAGGCTCCGCCTTTCGCCCTGAAGGCCGCTTAGGACGTCCTTGCGGCGCTTTTGAAGTTCGCGGGCAGATCGACCGGACGCGGCGTCAGCGTAGATGGCCAGGAGGGCCGGAGCGTCGCTTATCTCTGCCACGTCGGTGGCGGAAAGGGTGAGGGTGGACTCCCCCGCCCCGGACCTGATGAGAAGTTCGAGTTCCTGGGCCAGGTCCACGGTGAACCTGCCGGAACCCTGCCGGGAAACTGCGGCGCTGTAGCCACGGGCCTCCACGTCTGCCTTGCGGTCGCCTTTAAATGTCAGGCAGACCGACCGGCCCCGGTCCGTGACGGCAAGGGCAAAGGACCCCGGCCCGTTTTCCTTCTGAAACTTGAGCTCGGAAACCGCCGCAATGGGCAGGCCCGGCGGGAAGCCCTTAAAGGCCGAAACAAGGCAAAGAGCCGCGTCGCCGTCTTCCGGAGAAATTCCTTCGGACGGGCCGAGCGGCCTTACCGGCATTGAGCCGTCCCCGGTTTCAGGCTCCCAGGGATCTTCCCGGTCACCGCTGGTGTTCATGAAGCCTTCGTCATCGCCCTCATCCGGCTCATCGGCGTTTTCGACGTAGGCCCGGACATCGGCGCGTTTCAGGGCAAGGCGGGCAAGCATCCCGCAAAAAAGCGCGGTTTTGTCGCCATATCCGATAATGGCCCTGGCCGCATTCACGAAGTCCTTTCTTTCAAAAAACTGTTGGTTCAAAAGACCCGATTTTTCGAGGACTTCCGGCGACAGGCCAATGCCTGCGAAATGCGGGAGAGCCCGTTCAAGGTCTTCGGGGGTTAGCGCGTAAAAGGCCGGAGGCGATTTTTTCTTGAGCCAGTCGATGACCGCACTTGCCGCCACCATCCTGACGTAGGCCCGGCGGTTTTCGGGCTTGGCCCTAAAGATGCTTTTCTGCCTTTCCACTATGCGCGTCCATGCGCATGATTTAAGGTCGTGAAATTCGACGGGAAAGGCCCTGGCCCTGCATACGCCCTCCACGGTCGCCCGGTATAGCCTCACAAATTCTTTGTCAACGGGCATAAATGTCCCCGCCATCATCAACGTAGGAATGCAAAAGGCCCTTGTGGGATGGTGAAACTTTTTAAGATTTTTATATTCAATGTTTATCATAATGCAATAAAATTTTACTACCCGGAACAATATTTTTATATCTGTCAATACATGATCATAACTTGATGATAAACCGGGATACATAACAGCAGGCATACACAGAGGAAAGCAGGTATTAAATGGCTATTGACTTTGGCCCCTGCCGGACGGAAAAGCTGTGGAGGGAAAACCGTGCAGAAGACGGGAAATCGCCCGGGGAACCGGGCCGGTCACAGCCTTTTTCGGAGACACGCCATGACGGGCAACGGAAACCGCATAAGCCTTGCGCGCACAATGATCGTCTATTTTCTTCTGGTGGGCCTGGCCTGCGTTCTTCTGGGGATGGAGTTTGCGGCGGACATCGAGGGAGCGCCCCTTAAGGCCGCCCTCACGAAAAACATCGGGCGGTACTGCGAGGGGAAAATCGCGGCCCCGGAGGTTCTTGCCCCGCTTACGCGACTTCGCAACAAGGCCCTTTTGATGGTGGCGGTTATACTGGTGGTGGTGGTGGTGGTGCTCACCCTTTTCGTGAAAAGGATAAGCGGCCCGCTGTCCCAGATCATAAGTACGGCCAGGGCCATTTCGGACGGGGACCTCTCATGCACCGTGGAAGCCGAGGCAAAAAACGAGCTTTCCGAGCTGGCCGGGGTGTTGAACGATCTTACGTCCAATGTCCAGGAGCTTCTGCTTTTTGCGCAAAATCTGAAGGAGACCGGCGACGCCCTGGCTGAGGCCGCCCGAAAGGAGGCGTACGACGGCATAATGGGAGTGGAAAAGGAGGCCCTCATGGCCCCTGTGAGGGAATGGACCGGCCAGTCCGAAAATCTGGCCCGCTTCCTGGAAGGGTTCCGCTTCTATTCCGTATCCGGGAAGACCCCATAAAAAAGGCGGCCTCGGCAATCGAACGCCGGGGCCGCCTGTAACAGCCTGTTGAAAAAGGCTTGATGCGAAGCCTGACACTTAAGTTCGCGTTTTTAGACAGGCTTCTACTCGCCGATAAACACCGCCGGACGCTTCTGGGCAAAGGCCATCATGCCTTCCATGGTGTCCTTGGTCTCGAAGAGCTTCGCCAGTTCCTCCCGCTCGTGCTGAAGGTGAAGATCGGGTGAAATCGAGGCGGCCTGGGCCATCACCCGCAAAATCGCCTTCACCGCAAGGGGCGGACGCCCCGAAAGGACCTCGGCCATTTCCAGGGCCTTGGCGAGCGTCTGGCCCTCTTCGGCCAGGTGATTCACAAGCCCCATCGAAAGAGCCTCCTCCGAAGGAATCTGAGCGCCGGTCAGGATGCACTCGATGGCCTTGGCGCGCCCGATCAGGCGGGGCAGGCGAAGGGTGCCGCCGTAGCCGGGCATGATCCCCAGGTTGGTTTCCGTAAGCCCTATGCGGGAGTTCACCTTCAATATCCGCAGATGGCAGGCCATGGCCATTTCCAGGCCGCCGCCGAAGGCGTGGCCGTTCATGGCCGCGATCACGGGAATGGGCATGAACTCGATCTTGTTGAAAACGTCCTGGGCCATTTTCAAAAAATCGATGGGTGAGTACGGGCCGAATCCGCCCGTGAGGTCCGCGCCCGCACAGAAAATCTTGTCGCCGCTTCCGGTTATGATAAGGGACCGGAGGCTCTTGTCCCTGGCCGCGTTGTTCAAGGCGTCGTTTAATCCGTTGAAAACCTCCAGGGAAAGCTGGTTGGCCTTGGGCTTGTTGATGGTGGCGATGGCCGCCTTGCCTTTCACTTCGTACAGTACAGCGTCGGACATGTCCCTTCTCCTTTACAGGCTGTCGAAAAACGCGATCCGCTTTGTTGTGCTTCAAATCCAATTTCGGTCACGTACAGAAGAGTACGCTCCCTTATTGGCTTTTCGCACGCCTTGCGGCTCATCTTTTTTCATCAGCCTGTAGCGCTTGAGTTTTTCAACGGGCTATCAGTGTTCGATGTATGCAAACTTCGATTGCTATACCGAACCATTACTATAGTTTTTTATAGGAGCCGTCAACAATCTCCGGCTCCGGCTTGAAGATGTTCAGTCCGTAGCGGGCGTGGAGCTTTTCCAGGCTCGCCGCCAGCATGGCCGGGTCAACGTTGGCGCAGATGGCGAAAGGCCCGGCGAAGGCCTTCATGCCGTGGACCACCCCCAGGTCGATGTCGGCGGTGGAGGCGGCGATGCCCTCCTTGAAAACCCGCACGGCCTCGTTCATCTGAATGGCAAGCATGTCAAGGGGCGTGATGTCGGTGGTTTCCCTGGAATTGTCGATGACCGCCTTGCCGTTCTCCCACTTGTAGAGCCCCTGGCCGGTTTTCATGCCAAGCTGGCCGCTTGCGATCTTCGCCTTTAAGGTCTTTCCGGGCTCGAACTCCCTGGAAAGAGTCTTGGCGTAGTAATCGAGGGTGTGGGAGAAAACGTCCAGGCCCACGAAATCGGCCAGTTCAAACGGCCCCATGGGCATTCCGGTCTTCTGCATGGCGGCGTCCAGCTCCTGGGGCGGGATTTTGCCCTCGTCCAGGATGGCGCTTAAAAGGGCCTGGTTGGGGGCGCTTATGCGGTTCACGATGAATCCGGGAGAGTCCTTAAGAACCTTGACCGGAATCTTGCCGATTTTTTTGGTCACCTCGATCAGAAGGTCGGCGCTTTCGTCGGCGCTCTTTTCACCGCAGATGATCTCCACCAGCTTCATGCGGTTCACGGGGTTGAAAAAGTGCATTCCCAGAAAGCGCCCGGGGTTGTCCACGGAGGTTGCGATCTCCGAGATGCTCATGGTGCTTGTGTTGGTGGCCAATACCGCATCCTTGGGGGCGAGAGCCGCGACGTCGGCGAAGACCTTCTTTTTGAGGTCCATTATCTCCGGCACGGCCTCTATCACAACCTGGGCATCGGCCACTGCGGTCTTCAAATCGGTGGTGGGAATTATCAGGTTGTTCAGTATGTTGTCTGCGGCGTCCTGGGCCATCTTGCCCTTTCCCACCAGGAACAGGATGCTGTCTTTGATGCCCTTCATGCCCCTGTCCACGAACTCCTGCTTGATGTCCTGCATGGCGACGGTGTAGCCCGCCGTTGCGCACACCTGGGCTATGCCGTGGCCCATTGCCCCTGATCCGATTATCGCGATTTTTTTTATGTCCGAAATGTTCATGACGCCTACCCTTCTGGTTGATGTAATTGCCGGACCGCTGACCGATAGACTGACATGTCAGTTTTTTATTCGACCGAATAGCACTCCGAAAAAGCCCTGTCAAGCCTCCATGTCGTCTGAGCCAAGATTTTCAGACCGATTGCCGGATGGCGGCCATGACGCCTGGCATAAGCCCACTGGCCCGCGAATTTCTGCATCCAAATCAAGCACAAAAAATTGTCATATTTTATTTAAATATTAAATTACAAAATTTTTTGCTATTTTCTTATTGACATAATTTTTTGCTTAATTTATTTTCAATAAAAAGTGAGCATTGGTTTTTGCCATGGCGGATTTGGCGAACGATTGCTTGGAAACCTTGGGGGGAAGTGGACGTTTTTTTAATATAGCATCCTGATTTTTTTAATGAAAAAAATTTTGAAAAATTTTTCTTGACATCCGGTTCTAGTTTGGATTATTTGTAAGTACAGTTGTACGGACACTTATAAAAACATTAAAAGCTACATTTAATCGCAAATTTGTTTTTAAACATGCTCACAACCCAAAGGAGGTTCCCATGAACGGAATCCGTCAACAAAATCCCGGCAGGCGCATCCCGGTGAGGCATCCTCTCTCCACCTCCATCAAGGTGGGCTTTCCCAAAAAGACCGCCCTGACCCTGGGTTAGGACAAGGCCGCAGCACTCGGCCAACGACGCACGCTATAATATAAGGAGACCGGGCCATGGAAAACACCGCTTCCAACCACATGTCGCTGAATCGCCTGGAACTTAGGCTCCTGGGATTCTTTTTCCTGGTCTCGGTGCTGGCCTTCCTGGTGGCAGGGCTCATACTGGTCAACTACGCCCAGAAATTCGCCCCCCAGGTTTCAGAGCTTTTGGGCCTCAATATCAAGCTCAACAAGCAGATGATGGTCTCCATCGACGACACCTTTCCCGTGATGGCCAAGTTCGAAAACGATTTTGCAATTGGGCTCAAGACCGAAATCCCCTTGCGGGTGCCCATATCCACCGTGCTCAAGGTGCCCATCGACGAGACCTTTTCCGTGCCTTTCAAGGATTCCTTCACCGTTACCCTCGATAAGCCCCTTGCCATAAAGGGCAACGTCCGGGTCAAGACCAACATACCGCTCGACACCAAGATCGAGGTGATGATAGCCGGGGTCAAGCACCGTCTGCCCATAAAGGCCTCCATTCCCATAGACATGGAGTTTCCCCTGCGGGAGAGCTTCGAGGTGGAGTCCGACCTTTCCCTTCGCATGAAGGAGCCCATGCCGGTCCACATAAAGCAGACCCTGGAAGCGCCGGTCAATTTCGTGGTGGAGGGGGTGATGCCGCTCGACAAGCAGATACTGGCCCCGGTTTCGGCGGACCTTGCATGCAGCATACGCATGAAGCACGACATGCCGCTTCTCATGGACCTGGATCTGTCCTTGGACGACCTTGGCCGGGGGATAATCCCCACCATGAGGCCCGCGACGCCCACTGACGCGGGAATGTTCGGGGAAGGCGGCTTTTTCCGGGACATCTGGCAGAGGTTGAACGGCGAGCCCCCGCCCGTAAAAGCGCCCAAGGCGGGCATCATCTGCCCGGTCGGCAAACCGGGGTGCTGAAAACAGAGGGCTGAGAAATTTTACGGGCGACCCGGAATTTCCAGGTCGCCCGTTTTATTCCGTGTTACATCTCATTTGGGCCAGATCATGGATTCCTTTTCCACGCCGAAAATCATGTTGGCGGTAAGATAAACAAGGGTTTCCGTGCCGTTGTTTCTTATTCCGTGGGGCGCGCCTCCGGGAATGAGCACCGCCCGGCCAGCCGCGGCCTCCTCTTCTTCATCCCCAACGGTCATGAGCCCGCAGCCCGAAATGATGTAGTAGCACTGCTCCTGCGGGTGCGAGTGGATGAACTGCGCGCCGCCGGGGTCAACATGGGTGAGCTGAATTGACACTTCCTTGGCCCGGGCGTTTTTTTCACCGATCAAAAGCCATGTTGTAAACCCGTCGTAAACTCCGACCGGAACATTTTCAACCCCCTTGACAATCATTTTCCCTCCCGAAAATTCTCAGAATTGCTAACCCTGCCAGGCCCGCCAGCAGTGAACCAAGCAACACGCTGATTTTCGATATTTGGACAAGTTCCGGGTCCTCGAAAGCCAGAAGGGTGATGAAAATCGACATCGTAAAACCTATTCCGCCCAGAAAACCGGCCCCTAGGACATGCTTCCACGACAAATCGCCGGGAAGCCTTGCAAGGCCCGATTTAACGGCCAGAAAGCTGAGCAGGAAAATTCCCGCCGGCTTGCCCGCGAAAAGGCCCGCCAATATTCCCATGCTGTTGGCGCTTGCAAGGCCGCCCGCCCAATCACCGGAAAGGGCTATTCCGGTGTTGGCCAGGGCGAAAAGCGGCAGTATGACGTAGGCCACCGGGCCGTGGAGGGCGCGCTGGAGCCGGTTTGAAGGCGAATTGCCGACTCCGCGAGCGAAAGGAATGACAAAGGCCAGCAAAACGCCCGAAATGGTTGCGTGAACCCCGCTTTCGTGCATGAAAAAACACATGGCCACACCGGGAATCAGATAGAAGGCCAGCCGGTGAACGCCCATGCGGTTAAGAAGCAGGAGCCCGGCGAAAATCCCGATGGCCATGAGAAAGTATGCCAGGGAAAAATCGCCGGTATAAAAAATCGCGATTATGATTATTGCGCCCAGATCGTCTATTATGGCCAGGGCGGTGAGAAATATCTTGAGCGAGACAGGAGCCCTGCGGCCCAGAAGGGACAGCGCCCCAAGGGCGAAGGCGATGTCCGTGGCCATGGGAATGCCGATCCCGGCCTGGGTTTCAAGCCCCCTGTTGAAAAGATAATGAAAAAACGCGGGCAGGGCCATGCCGCCCACGGCGGCGAAAATGGGCAGAACCGCGTTTTTGGGGTCAGAAAGCTCGCCGACGTAAAGCTCCCTTTCGATCTCAAGGCCGATCATGAGGAAAAAGACCGCCATCAGCCCGTCGTTTATCCAGTGAACTATGCTGTATGAAAGAACCTTTCCTCCGGCCACGAATCCGGCCTTTGCCTGCCAGAAGCCGGTGTAGGCGTCTCCGAAAAGGGAGTTGGCGGCAACCAGTGAAAAAATGGTGCAGAAAATGAGTATCAATCCGCCGGAACTCTCTGATTCCTGAAAATCCCGGCACTGATCGGACATATTGGTGGTCATGGCCGACTCGTATGTTCCTTTCATACTTCACACGGGCTTTTTGGCGGTTACGAGAATGTAAAGGTACGGGTTTACGCCAAGGGTCATTTCAACAAAGCGGAAAAAGATGTCTATGAACGTCAGCATGAAGCCCGGATAGTCCTTTATGAGCGTTTTCCGGTGCGCGCCGATCCTTTTGCGCCAGTGCGAGAGCATCCCGAAGGTTTCCCTGGAAATATCCGTGATTTCAATATCCTCAAAACCGGCCCTTTCCAGGCTTTTGCGCCAGTCTTCAGGGGAATACATCTCCGGGGCCGCCATCATGGGACGCGCCAGGAGGCGCGAAAATGTCCGCACAGGCGAAATTCGCCCTCCATCCAGCACTATGTCTGCAACCGAAAAGGCCCCGCCGGGTTTCAGCACCCGGTGCGCCTCCATGGCGAAGGCGGCCTTATCCGGGTAGTGGAAGGCGGTTTCTATGGCGTAGAGTCCGTCGAAATTTTTATCCGGCAGGGGGATTTTGCAGGCGTCTCCGTGCCGGAAACCCACCCTCTTGGACAAGCCCTGGCCGGTCTTTCGCGCATTGGCTTTTTCCACGTGGGCCGGGGTGATGTTGATGCCGGTTATTGTTACATCGGGGTTTTCTGTTGCCAAAAGGCAGGCCGGGCCGCCTATGCCGCAGCCCACATCCAGCCAGCGGCCTGTTTTTGGGAGGCTTTTTGCCGTGAACCGCACAAGATCGCGCTGGGCCTCGGCCAGATCAGCCTTCCTGGGGTTTTCCGCGTAGCCGATGCTTAAAATCCCGGAGTCCTCGCTCATGGTTTCAAAGAGGCTCTCGAACAGCCGGTAATAGGCCACCACCTTCTGATGCGCCTTTCCCGGCATTGCGTGGCTCGCAAAAAACCCGGCAGCCTCTCCAATCTTCCCCATCCCCCCGCCTTGCTTCATGAACCCCTCCCCGCAAAACGCATGTCATTGGTTGATGATTTCCTCTTTTACCCCATTTCAGCCATCAGATTGAGGCTTCTTCGTCTCAAATTCTTTATCCACTTCCGATAGAAGCTCGGCTAACAGTTTTTTGGATTTTCCGGCCTCTATAAAAAAGCCGCCGTACATCATCGCCAGTAAAAAGCAAAACATACCACCCAAGACTCCGAGCATACCCCACGTAGCGTCATCGAACCCGCTGGCAATTAGGGCAAGTGAAAAAATGCTCAACAGTCCCACAATCGGGACGAGTAAAATATACGTAATAGGGTGCAACGTCATATGGATGCGGATGACAGTTCCTTTATCTTTTGGCATGAAGCATCCGTAAATTATCGGTAGGAATTAATTTCGATAATGAATGATTCTATTTATCGTGAAACCCGTTTCATCTATCTGGCCTGCTAATGGTGCAACTTCCCTTCTTCCAAGGCCGAACAATTTTCTTGGCTCCACTCTCCGGCTTATTTCTTTAACAAGAGTCTG
Source organism: Deltaproteobacteria bacterium (assembly GCA_016235345.1). NCBI lineage: Bacteria > Pseudomonadati > Myxococcota > Myxococcia > Deltaproteobacteria bacterium. The sequence continues at coordinate 63,366 of JACRLG010000005.1, forward strand.
TACATCTAAGGGGCTTTCCACAATCCAGGATTCATATGGAAAAAATTTCATTTCTTCTCCACCGTTTAAGCAGTCCAACCTGCCCAATTAATAAAAATTCTGATCATTCCTCGCGCTTTTTTGCATTATTTATCACTCATTGGGCTCAGGCGCAACATCGGTGCGAAGGCAGGCAATTATTACTTGGAGCATTAAATATTTCTATTTTTAGCGGGATGTGCTATGGTCCCGCACATGAACTTCAACGACACCCGCAAATTGAGTCCCAAGGCACAGGAAGCATTGCAGGAGTATTTTTGAAACATACTGAAAAGGGTGTGTGGAAGTTCTTTTTCAAAAAGCCTGCCGAATCATCTCGGATATTGTTGAACGGAAAACGAGAATACGCTTGGAGCAAGGGGGTGACATGCGGCATTTTAGGATGAACTCGTGGCTGTTATTGCTGACGGTCTTTTTGTTTTGCGCTCCACAGGCGCAAGCCGACAGCAATGGCAAAATGACGCTGGAGCAGGCGTGGCAGGTTATCAAGGAAAAGAAATTCGTGGACCTAACCCACGAGTTTGCGCCCGGCATCCCAAAATGGAAGGGCTTCCCGGATGAAGAGATAACAACACTTTACGGCTATGAGCCTTTGGAGGGCAAAATGGGAAGCGGCTTTTTGGCCCAGTATTATTGCCACGTGGGCCAATGGGGCACCCATGTTGATCCTCCGGCCCATTTTATCAAGGGTGGCCGGACAGTCGACCAGATAGCTCTCAAGGAGATGATAATGCCGCTGGTGGTGCTGGACGCGCATTCCCTGGTTGAAAATAATCCGGATTACACTCTTACTATGGAAGACATCCTGGACTGGGAAAAGAGGCACGGCCCCATTCCGGCAGGAGCGTTCGTGTCCATGCGTACGGACTGGTCCAAGAGATGGCCTGACCCAGCGGCAATGGCAAATCGGGACGCCGCCGGAACGGCCCATTATCCTGGATGGAGCAGGGAAACCCTTACGTTTCTATATGAAACTCGGCATATTATGGCATCGGGACACGAAACCACGGATACGGACCCCGGGATAGCAACTTCCAGAGACGACTACTCCCTTGAAGCATATATCCTGGGACAGGACCATTATCAGATAGAGTTGTTAACCGGCCTGGATCAGGTCCCTGAAGCCGGAGCCCTCGTGGTGGTGTCTTTCCCGAAACCCAAGGATGGTTCAGGCTTTCCCGCGAGGGTTTTCGCAATACTGCCATGAAGGTGTTCCATTCTCTCGGCTGCCTCATCTCCCAATTAGGAGAAAGCCTGTTAAGTTTACCGATGATGAGTTCGTGTGAATAATGCCCAGATATCCAAGTATGGCCAAGCTCTTGTACGATACTTATTTCATATGCTTGTATTGCCTCAAGGGAAGGAGTGGCCTATAACCTTCTTGCGATATCTGTTTGGTCAAAATTCCGTCTATTTCCCATGTCCGAACTATGCAAAATGTCAAAGATTTTTACAATATGCTGTGAGCTATCGGTTTTATATGCGCTATGCGAGTTCGCTTTTTCCCGTTGCCCTGATTGGTGATCTGTGATGAGCAGTGTAATGTGATAACCTGTGAAACCGAGACCAACTGCCCATGATCCAAATGCTGAAATCCTTTTGCTTTCGGTAGGGCTATCGAAACCTGAAGTCTCTGTAGGTGGCAGATATCGATGATTTTCAATAAGTCATAGCACCAAAACATGTGGTACCAACACTCTGTTGAAGGGATCGTCATTCTCCGGTTTCGGCGATCACTATTATGTAATGCCGTAAACCCTTGCCGCGTTTTCGTATAAAACTTTCCGGAGCAGAGGCTTGTCTCCTTTGCAGGCTTTACGCGCACAGGCCAGGGCGGCCCAGGCATCGCCAAAGGGCCAGTCCGAAGCAAAAAGCACCCGGTCAGGCCCAAACACCTTAATCAGTTTCCTTATATTGGCCGCTGACTGGAGCGAGGTGTCCACGGAGACATTTGCAAAGGCATACAGTTTTTCCATGACTTCCTCCACTTCGTACATGCCGGCATGACCCACCACAAAACGCACGTCCGGATGTTCCCGCACCAGGCGCACGGCGTAGTCCACAGCGCCGTATTCCGGTATATTCTTATCTTTCTCTTCACCTTTATAATAATTGGAAATGCCGCAGTGAAACAGCACGGCAAGCCCCACCCTGCCCGCGGCTTCCACCGCCTTGTGCGTGCGCGGATCGTCCAGGGCCACCTTCTGGATTATGCCGTGGAGCTTGAGTCCCTTTGCACCACTCGCCTTGTCCGCCGTAAGCTGTGCTTCAAAATCGCCGCCCGCCGCCACATCAACGGTGGTAAACGGGATAACGCCTGGCTCCTGGCTGGCGGCTTTCGCCAAATCGCCGAAGACCACATAAGGATGGATGGGCATGCAGGCGCTATGGGTGATGCCCAATCGATCCATGGATTTTCGGAGATTTTCCAGGGTTGCGGTCCGGCTGCGAACCTGTTCGGCCATGATGGCCTGGCTGAGAGAAAGACGGTATAGCAGGTTTCCCAGGCCGAAATTACGATAACCCACCAATCCCCAGAGAGTGATGGGATCAAAAATCATGGGTTTGGTTATTCCCTTTTTCCAGATGAGCTCGCCCCCGCCCTCGATTAACAGATCTCCGATGTGAGTGTGCGCGTCAATGATGGGATGGGATTTCATGTAACAGCCTCTCTTTGAACTTTTGGGTTTGGGCGGTCAAACAAGCGAAAATACACTTGAGATCGCGCCCATTCCCAAAATTTGAGTCATAAAGTCGGGGATCCCCCACCAATTCCTCATTGCCACGAAAAATCAATTTTGCTTAATCCGTAAAACGGTCCTGCATTTTCAAGCCGGCCATAACCGCCTTGGCCGCAATTGTGGAGAAGGGCTGAGGAGGCCAGGGAAGTGTGCGGCGATTCACGAAAAATACATCCGTGAGATCCGTCTTTTTCTCCAATACCAGGTCCGCTGCAGTGACGCCGTTTAAGTGAGTGAGGCTCACGCCATGCCCCATGCACCCTAAGCTGTATACCATGCGCTTATCGCCAACGTACCCAATGGCCGGGGCCATGTCCATAGTGAGGGAGACCGGCCCGCCCCAGCGGTGAGTAAAGCCCACGTTTTTCAGCTGGGGGAAAATTTGACGCACATCTTCTTCCAGGCCGTCAAAAACCTCGTCGTTAAGGTCGTGATCCATACTGGGCCCATAAGACAGGCCGAAGTCCCTGCCTCCCATGAGGATGCGGTTGTCAGCGGTAAGGCGGTAATAATGAATCAGGTTCCTGGCATCTTCGATTCCCTGGCGGTTTTGCCATCCAATGGACTCCATCTGCTTGTCGCTCAAAGGCTCGGTAAGTACGATATAGGTCCAAAGCGGTGTTTGCTTCCAACGGATCTGAGGGACAAGATGAGACCAAGCGTTGGTGGCCAGCACCACCTTGTCCGCCAGCATCCTGCCCCCTGCCGTCTTCAGGAGAACTTGAGACCCGTGCTTTTCGATGTGGTTTACCGGTGAATTCTCGTAAACTTTTACACCCAGGTTTTCCACAGCATCTTTTTCTCCCCAGGCAAGTTTGGCCGGATTGACAATGCCGCACCGGGGTTCGGACCATGCTCCCAGGTAGGAAGGGCTTTTCACCTGCGCCTGCACCGCGTCCCGGTCAATCCATTCAATGCCGGAAAGACCAAGGGATTTCGCAAATTCCACCTCGTGCATAATGCGTTTTTTATAGGCCTCGGTGGTGGCAACGCGCAAAAAACCCGAATGTTCGTAATCGCAGTCAATGGCATACCCTTCAACCATGTCTTTTAAAAGATCCACGGCCCTTTCCATGTAATGGTGACCTTCACGGGCTTTGACCCTGCCGAAACGGAAAGCCGTCATGGCCATGGTAAACCCGAACAGGGTCATGCTGAATCCGCCGTTGCGGCCGCTGGCCCCGAATCCCACCACCTGGCTTTCCAGGATGGCCACATTGAGGGACGGGTCCGCCTTCTTCAGATGCAGAGCTGTTGAGAGCCCGGTGAAACCGCCCCCCACAATGGCCACATCCACCTTGGCGTCTCCTGAAAGGCCCGGATTGGGTTTATAGTCTCTGGAAGACAGCCAGTAGCTTTTATTGCGAAAATCTTCTCTTTTCATTGTCTCCCCTCCTATATGCGGTATAAAAGCTTAATATGCTTGGGTGCGTTTTCCCGCTGAGCCAGCGAACAACCACCCGGCAACGTCTAGTCACTGTGTCGCTTGCGCCGCACTTAAAATACCCTCCATCGTAAATTGGACAAGATTTCTGATGTCCTCTTTTCGGCTGTTATCCGGCTCAATCATCCATTGAAGAGCGAGCCCCTCGATCAAAGCCACCACAAGATACCCGGCGTTTTTTATCGGGGAATAGAGTTGCCGGAAGTGCAGGTTTCCCTGGGCGCGGTATTTTTCCATTAAGAGGCTCAAAGGCTTTGCCACAACCTGGCTCTCAAAACCCATCTGGACCAGATTGAAGAAGACTCGATTAAGCCCCTCATCAAAAACGAACTCGTCGCATAAAAAATTTGAGAAGGCTTTAAACAAATCGTCGCTGTCTGAAAGCTCCTGTATTTTTTCCGCAAAAAGAGCCTGATATTTCTCGGCCAGATGATCCATCAGGCAGGTGACAATTTCATCCTTGGACTTGAAATAGTAATGGATTACGCCGGGCGCCATTCCGGCCTGAAGGGCGATTTCCTTGGTTGTGACTTTTTCATGCCCTTTTTCCGAAAGGCAGGCATACAGGGCCTGGACGATTTCGTTTCGTCTGGCAAGGGCGTTGCTTTTTCTTCCCATACGGTTTCCTGTGCGGTGTGATTTATTTTCCAATTGTTTGTTTGGTTGACCAAACTATTTCATATCCCCGGATCGCTGTCAAGTGTTTTTTTTGACGCTTTCCGGCACACTCTCCCGATTATTTCGACGAGATACTATCCCTTACGCCAGGACCCATGAGGAGATTGACCGATTAAGAGCTTATTCGTAAATAATATTTACATAGACAGAATTTTTAGCTATAATGTCTCATTGTTAATCATAGT
>JACRLG010000006.1 GCA_016235345.1 Deltaproteobacteria bacterium
ACCGGCGACACCGGGCCGCCGAGTCTTGTCAGCATGAGCCCGGCAAACGGGGCCATCAACGTCGATACCGCAAGCGTTCTGCGGCTCACTTTTTCGGAGCCCGTTACCCAGGCCTCGCTTTCGGGCGCCCTGTCACTTACCTATGAAACCGGCGGCGGAACCGTGACCGGAACTCTCGCCCCGGTCACCGGGTTCGGCGGAAGGGTCTGGGCCTTTGCGCCCGATGCGCTTCTGACCGACAGGACCTATCGGGTGGAAATTGCCGCCAGCGTCGCCGACCTCGTGGGCAACGTCACGGCCGCCCCGGTAACGACGCGCTTTTCCACCACGGACACCCTTGCCCCTGAAATCTCGGGCCTTTCCACCATGGACGGCGCGAGCCTCGTGGCGGGCACCACGGTTCCCGTGACTGCGGAAGCCAGCGACGGAACGGGCGTGGCCCGGGTTGAATTTTTCGTGGGGGACGCGCTGTTCGCAACGGATATTGGCACCCCCTTTGTATTCGGCTTGAACCTTCTGCCCGAATACGGCGACGAAATCATCATTTCGGCCATCGCTTACGACGCCTCCGGCAACCGTAGCGAGCGGGAGTATCTCACCGTTTCCATCCTTGAAAACCAGGCTCCCACAGTAGAAATAAGCTCGCCCGAAAACGGCGGCGAGACCGGCCTTGGCCAGATCGTAAACGTCACCGTCGATGTCTCCGACGACGTGGGCGCGGCATCAGTCACCCTTACGGCGGCAGGCGGCTCCCTGTTCGCAAAAACCACGGCAGTTCCATCGGGCGCTGGCTCGGTTTCTTTCTCGTTCACGGTGCCGGAGGACTGGGACAGGGCGATTCCCTGCCGGAGGACTGGGACAGGGCGATTCCCGTCACCCTTCACGCCTCGGCCCTTGACGGCATGGGGCTTTCAGCCGACGCGGGCGACGTGGTTCTTTCGGTGGTTGACCATCTTTCTCCTGCGGTGAACATTCTAAGCCCCGCAAACGGAAGCCGCTTCGAGCCCGAAACCCCAATAAGCCTCACCGTCACGGCCTCGGATTCGAGCGGCATCGGCAATATCGACCTTTCGGTCACCGGAGCCACGGCCGATCACACCCAGTGGTTCAACACTCCGGGCGGCTCGCCGGTTTCTCACACCTTTACGCTTGTCATTCCCGCCGGGGCCGCGCCCACAAGCCCGGTTAACGTGACCGTAACCGTGTCGGACGGCGCGGGCAACACCGGAACCAAAAACCTCGTCATCTGGCCCGCCGACCACGTTATTCCCAGCGCGGCCACGGTGGCCTGCCTCGGCGGCAACAACGTCGAACCCGGACGTCAGCGCTTGTTGAGGGTGATCTCGGACGACAACGTGGGGATCGCAAAAATTAAGGTGAACGTGGGCGACTTCTTCTCACAGGTCCGGGACGTCACGCCTTCATCGCACTCGATTCAGGATTTTTACTTCACCGTGCCCGCAGGCACGCCCCTTGGGACTTCCATACCGGTGACGGCCACTGTTTGGGACTCCTCAGAAAACGCCCTTTCAGCCGCGCCCGTAAGCCTCATCGCCGCAGACCTCACGGCCCCCTCTGTTTCGATAACGAGCCCGGCCAACAACTCCGAGGTGATCCCCGGAACCGACGTCACCATAAGCGTAAACTCGGCTGATAATTATTCTGTTGCCAGATTGACTTGCCATGCCTGGGGATCCGCTACCTGGAATCAGGAAATGGCCATTGATCCTGTAGTTGCAACAGCGTCCAGGCAGTTTACACTTTCTGTGCCGTCAACTGCAGCAGGCGGCAGTTATATCAGCATTAATGCCTTTGCTTATGATTCAGCCGGAAATCGAGGAGAGGCTTCCGTTATTTCTCTTAAAGTCAAAGATATTGTACCGCCATATGTTGTGAATATGGTGCCGCCCGACGGAGCCACCATGATCGAGCCTGAAACCGCTCTAATGGTCAGCTTTAACGAGGCAGTTTTGCAGGCTTCTATAAATGAATCCACGCTTATACTCGCAAACGCCGACGGTAGGGCCATTACTGGCGTTTTTTCAATGCCTGATGTGAATAGCGCCGTATTCACGCCGAATATATCCCTCGCTCTTGGAAAGGAATATACTTTCACGGTTAATACAGGCGTATGTGACATTGTAGGCAATCATATGATCACATCTATTGCGTCGACTTTCACAATAAGACCTCGAATCACGCCGCTCGACACGGACGACGACGGTGATGGCTTCACGGAACTCGACGGAGATTGTGACGACAATGATCCCGACAGATATCCTGGCCATGCGGAATTTCCCGGTGACAACAAGGACAAAAATTGCAATGGGGTTATCCTTGCGCCTGGAACCGCCTGCAACATTACAAATACGGAATTTCGCATTGCGCCGCCTTTGCTTCAAAACAGCAATGCCGGATCAGGAGTGGCTGTTTCAGAAAAATATTTGGCGGTCGGAGCCAGAGGATACCAATACGGCGGACTAAGCACCGGAACAACTGTCGGGGCGCTTCTCATATATGAGCGCAGCGGGACGTCCTGGACTCAGACCCCACTTTATTTTCAAGGCCACGCCAATACGGGAAGCGACACACATAATTTAGGCGCTCCTGTTGCCTTGTCGCGTGATCGCGTTATTATCGGAGACACGACCGACGACGTGAACGGCGTAGCAAATTGCGGTTCGGCGTCCGTGTATGTGCGCACGCAGGCAGGGTGGGAACTGGAAGGCGTCCTTTATTCGGATGCGCCAAGGACAAATTCCGGGTTTGGATCGACCATAGATATTTATGGCGACAGAGCCATAGTCGGATCGTCTTCGGATATAGATGGATCAAGGGGCGCTGTCTATGTATACGAAAAAATGTCAACGGGCTGGCAGCTTGTCAAAAAGCTGTCTTTCGATCCTTCGGCGGTTTATCCCTTGTCGCACCTGGGGCAGGCGGTGTCGATCTGGGGTGACTGGGCCATGGCAAGCATGGTCTGTGATAATGGCTCGGCCGTGTTCTGCCTCCATAGGGAGTCAAACGGGCAATGGGTCATCCCGGCGAATGGCCGCATAAATCCGCCCGTGTCATCGGGCTATCAAAATTATTTCGCCTACGCCCTGGATATGAGCGGCAATTACGTCGTCATTACCCAGTATGGGAGACTCAGCAAGGCTTATGTCTATCTGCTTACGGGTAATGCATGGCAACGGGTTCAGGACCTCCAAAGCATACCCAATCCCAACCCGCAGATTTCAGGGACACTCGGAAGTACGGTTTCCCTGTGGGGCGATTACCTTGCCGTGGCAAGTTCAGGCGTGAACTTCCAGCCAGCTATGAATTTTTATGTGAAAAATGGCAGCGGACAGTTCGTTCCCATGCTTTCGCGCCATCCTTCGGCGCCTCAAACAGTGCCCGCGCCGAATCCTTGGTATGACGCTTACGGGTCCTGCGTTTCTGTGGGACATGGATGGATAGTGGTGGGTGCTCCCGGAGATTTCAGCAATAAAGGTTCTTTCTTTACTTATAAGCAATACTGTGACGGCCCGCCATGATTCGACGCGTGTTACGGCAAAACACCTAATTTTGATAGACGGCCACATGCTTGACTGTTTGCGTGGCAGGAAAGTGCTTGGGATTATAAAGGCGGATTACAAACGATGCGGAGGTTGACGGTAAAATTTGTGGTGTTGACGGCGCTGATTATGCTGCTATTCATGCCGGGGCTTGCTTTGGCAGGCGGAGCGCCTCCCACGGCGAGCCTTACAGCCGCGCCCGCAACGGTTGTGGAGGGCCAGAGCGCGGTCCTTTCGTGGAGTTCCACGGGCGCGGGCCAGTGCTTCATCCATCCAGGCATCGGCCCCGTCGCCGCCAGCGGATCCATGTCCGTAAAGCCCGGCTGCACCACCGTTTACACGCTTTGGGTCAAAAACGCCCGGGGTTTCGCAAAATCAGAGGCCAAGGTTTTTGTCAACCGTCCGCCGGTGGCCTTTTTCTCGGCCCTGCCAAAGACAATTTTCGCGGGCCAGAAGGCGAAACTTTACTGGTCGAGCCTCGGAGCCACAAGCGTCGGCATCGACCAGGGTGTCGGCTCCGTGGGCTTTTGCGGCGTGAAGGAAGTGGCTCCGACCGCCACCACCACCTACACCCTTACCGCCACCGGCCAGAGCGGAACCGTCACGAAAACCGCCACCGTAAGCGTCACCCCCATGCCCCAGGGCGGGCTCACGATTTTTGAAAAAACATGCGCGGTTCGAATGCCGCGCTTTTACGTGGGCACGTCGGTTTTCAAGTCCAACGCCTACGGCACGGCTTACCTCACCGTCACCAAGGCCACGCCGGACAAGAGAGTCAACTCGGGCACGATTTTTTTAAACGGCGAAAGCATAAGCCTCGATTCCTTTCTGGATGGGCCGGATACGGTCTTCAAAAAGCCGGTTTCCGTGCGTCTGTTGAATTTTTTCTCCATCGCCCTTACCGGCCAGTACAAGGCCGGGCTCGAAATAAAAATCGCCTTTGAATGCCCGGATTCCGCGCCCCAGGTGAGCCTTGCGGCAAACCCGCTGGAACTTGTGCGCGGCCAATCCACAACACTTACATGGTCTTCGGTAAACGCCGATTCCTGCGTGCTGGAACCGGGCTCGGTGGCGCTTCCCCCAAGCGGAAGCCTTACGGTGGAGCCCGCCGACACCACCACCTATATAATTACCGCCACGGGTCCCGGCGGATCGGCCATAAGCCACGTTACGGTTTCCGTCTACAACAGGCCGGAGGCGGCGTTTTCGGCCAACCCTGCCGCCATTATCCTTGGCGGATCCAGCGTCCTTGCCTGGACCACCACCGACGCCGAAAGCGTCTCCATATCCCCCGGTGTCGGCGCTGTCGCCCCCGGCGGCTCTTCGGCGGTCACGCCGACCGAAACCACCACCTACGTTCTGACCGCAACAGGAGCGGGCGGTTCTGTCACGGCCTCCACCACGGTTACGGTCCACGTTCCGCCCACGGCGACGCTTGCCGTCGAGCCCGCAGCCATAATAGCCGGCCAGAGCGCGTCGCTTTCTTGGACCAGCCAAAACGCCGACACCGTTTCCATCGAGCCAGGCATCGGAACCGTTGATCCCGACGGAACCCATTCGATAGCGCCTTCCGAGACCACCACATACACCATCACCGCCACCGGCCCGGGCGGGGTCGCCAAAAAATACCCACGGCGACTCTTGCCGTCTCCCCCAATGCGATAATCGAGGGCGAAAACGCCACCCTTTCCTGGAACACGAATCACGCCGAAACCGTCTTCATCGAGCCCGAAATCGGTCAGGTCGACCCGTCGGGAAGCGTGAGTGTTTCACCTTCAGAATCAACAACTTATACCATTACGGCCACCGGCCCTGGCGGGACAACGCGGGCTCACGCGACCCTGACGGTCTATCACGTTCCCACGGTGAGCATTTCGGTTTCGGAAGCCAGCATAATCGAAGGCCAGAAGGCCGTCTTGGCCTGGAGTTCGGCCAACGCATACACAGTTTCCATCGAGCCGGGCATTGGCCTTGTTTCGCAGGAGGGCAACCTCGAAGTCTCGCCGTCCGAAACGACCTCCTACACCATTACAGCCACAGGCCCGGGCGGAGTCGCCAGGGCGTCGGCGACCCTCATCGTCCACCATGTTCCCACGGCAAGCCTGACCGTCTCGCCCGGAACCATCATCGAGGGCAACACCGCAAGCCTTTCCTGGAACACGAATTTCGCGGACACGGTTGTCATCGAGCCCGGAATCGGGCAGGTTGATCAGGCGGGAAGCATGACGGTGTCGCCGTCCGAGACGACATCCTACACCATAACGGCCATTGGCCCGGGCGGAACGACCAGAGCTTACGCGACTCTCACGGTTTACCACCTTCCCACGGTCACGGTTTCGGCCTCGAGCGCGCTCATCACCCTGGGCGAAAACGTAACCATCACCTGGGCCTCGACCCACGCCAGTGCCTGTTCCATCTCCCCGGGCGAAACAGTGCTTGCGCTGTCCGGCTCCATCACCATCACCCCGACTGAATCAGCCACTTACACGATAACCGCCACCGGCCCCGGCGGACACGCCACGGCCTCCGTTTTCGTGCGCGTGAATCGCAGGCCCGTTGCCGAGGCAGGTGAAAGCCGCGTCGTCAACATGGCCTGGGACCGGGACACCATAGAAGTAAGCCTTACCGGCCTTGGCTCCACGGATTCGGACGGGCAGGTGGCCTCGTATTTCTGGACCGGCTCCCCCAATCCCGATGACGCGGCCTCGCCAACCCTCGTTCTTTCGGAGGGGGTCCACGTCTTCACCCTTCTCGTCACGGACGATTCGGGCGCCACAAGCGAGCCGGACCAGGTGACCATTACCGTCGACAGGGCCTACAAGCCGGTGCTCACGGCCCCGGCCGTGCTCACGGCCCCGGCCACGGTGGCGGCGGCGGAGGGGGCGCCCGTAACCGTCACGGTTTCGGCAAGCGACTTGGACGGGGACAGCCTCACATTCTCGGTAAGTTCGCTTCCGCGCGGCGCGGTTTTCGATGCAGCGGGCGGAGTCCTTTACTGGACCCCGGATTTTGACCAGTCAGGCTCCTACACCATTTCATTTACTGTCTCGGACAACACCGGACTTTACGACACAGAAAACGTCACGGTCACTGTGGCCCAGACAAACAGGCCGCCGGTTTTCACGTCAGGCGCGATAACCGCCGCCGAGGCGGATTATCCGTATTCCTACCAGGCAAGGGGCGAGGACCCGGACGACGACTCCATCACCTATGCCCTGGACCACGGGCCTGCCGGCATGAGTGTAGACCTCTACACCGGGCTCGTGTCCTGGCTTCCGGGCGCATCCCAGGCCGGAGTGCAGGAAGCGGCCATAAGGGTGACGGACAGCTTGGGATCAAGCGCGGTCCAGGTTTTCCAGATCACCGTGGCCCAGGCCAGGACTTCGTGTCCGCTCCCTTCCTTTTTTCATGCACGGCTCCGGGGGTTTCAGGCAAAAACCTGGACATCCTGGCCATAGCCCGCGATGCGACCGGGAACTTCACCGAGGCCCGGGCCAGCGTTGCCGTGGTCTCCGAGGCCGACTCGGTCACGCCCTCTGTTATAAAGGTTATCGCTCCCCGGTCCGCCGCGCCCGGCGAAAAGGCGCGGGTGGGGGTCATGGCCTCCGACGACCGGGGAGTGAGCCGGGTTAGGTTTATCTATAATGACCAGGCCTTCGCCGATTCCTACGCGCCGCCATTTTCCGCAGAGTTTTCGGTGCCTGCAACCCTTGCAACCGGAAGCGCCGCAACGGTTGCGGTTGAGGTAATGGACGCGGAGGGCAACACTGCAAGCGCAAGCGCCGTCATCAATATCATCGAAAACCCGGACACCACGGCTCCCAATGGCGTGGCGGTTTCTGCCCCGGCCATTGTGAAACCCGGCGAGACCATGGAGCTTTCAGCCACGGGCACGGATTCGGGCGGTCTTTTTTCCATGGAGTTTTATGCAAACGGAGCCCTGATCGGAACCGGCCTTGAAGCGCCTTACAATTTCGCCTGGACGGTTCCCCACAACGCGGCTCCGGGAAGCCGGATAAGCTTTACGGCAAGGGCCGTGGATTTTTCGGGCAACCACGCGGATTCTGCTGAGTTTTCAGCCACCGTGGCCGCGCTCGGCAGGGGCTTTTTAATTGGCGAAGCATACGACGACGCGACATCCCTTCCTGTCACCGGAGCCGACGTCATCGTCAGCATGGCGGGCGGGCTCGGACTGATTGATCCCATAAGAACCGTGACCGACCTTGCCGGGCGGTACTCCCTGGAGCTATCCGAGGGGCTCGCGGTTTTGCGCGTGATAAAGGATGGTTACACGATTTCATACCGCTCGGTTTACGTGGCCGCCGACGCGGTCACCGAACCCCTGGACGCGCGCCTAACCCCGATTTCGCCGTCAATCGAAATCACAGGCCTTTCCGGCGGGGCCGTGTCCCTGGATAATGGCGCGGTTACGCTCACCGTTCCAGCCGGTTCCTTCGGCGAAACCCGTCCGGTCTCCCTCACAAGGCTTTCGGCCCAGGGCCTTCCGGGGCCGCTCCCCCTTGGCTGGACCCCGGTTTCGGGCTTTGCCGCAGGTCCCTCCGGCTGGCCGGTGAACCTCGCCTTAAGCATCACGGCCACCGGGCTTTCAAACGTCGGCAATTCCCCGGAAAACCTCGTGGCCGCTTGGTGGGACGCAGCAAGCTCCCGCTGGGTGAGGGCCGAATCAAGCGCTCTGAACGGCGCGATCAGCGCCGTGATGCCGGGCTTTACCACCGTTGTTTTCGCGCGTCCCGACGCGGGCTCGTCGGCCCCTGCCCTGCCCCAGGTGGGCCAGGCCCTTTCGGGCGTCGCTCCCATCCCGATTCCCCAAGACGCCGTCGCCCAGATATCGTCATCCCCCGACATCCTTTTCATGCAGCCGGGCCAGAAATCAAGCGTAACGGTGACACTGGCCTCAAGCGCAGGCCTGCCGTCCGGCACCGTCATAAGGGCGGACCACGACGAGTCCTACATCCTGTTGAACGGCCAGAAACTCCTCGTTGATCCCCGTGGCGAGGACATTATCATGTACCGCGCCCAGGGTGGCCTTGCCGGTGAGTTTGTCGCCACCCCATCGCGCAGCTTTGACCCGGCTCTTTTAAATGAAGGTGGCATTGAAATATCCGTCAACAGGCCCGGTGAATCACGCGGCCTTGGCGTGTTTTCTCCGGCTGGCGGATCTGTTGCAGCGCAGGGCGCAAGCCTTTCGATGGGTGCGGGGCTCCTTGACGGCCCGGTTCCGGTGAGGCTCGGCGTTTTTTCGGAATGGGACAAGGCCGTCTCCTCCGACACCCGCCTCGTGCGCCTTGGCGGTCCTGCCGGGGTGGACCTCGATCTCGGCGGAAAATCGCTCCCCGTTTCGGCAACCTTGACCGTGGACCTTGGCGTAGCACCCTCGTCAGACCTCACCGTGCTCCTGGTGCGCACCGCCGAGGCCGCCGGAACCGGGCTTCTGGAGCTTGTCGCCAAAGGCAGCGTGGCGGGCCAGGTTGTGACGTTTACGGGCGGTGACGCCAATTTCCCTGTCACCGGCATCACGGATGGCGGTCGATACTACATCGTGGGAGTGGCGGGGCCGGTGGGCTTCATCACGGGCCGGGTCCAGAAAAACGGCGCGGACGCTCCCGGCGTTCTGGTTTCCACAAACGGGCTTCCCTTTGTTTCGTTCACCAGGGCCAGCGACGCGGCCTACGTGCTGGCGGCCCCTGCGGGAAGCGCAGGCGTCACGGCCATTGATCTCACCGACGGCGCAGAGGCCCGGAGCGTGGCGGAGGTCAGCCAGGGCGGATCCAGCGTGGCGAACCTATATCTCATGAAGGGCGCGCCCCTTGTCACCTCGGTCACGCCCGCCCACAACGCGCGCGGGGTCGACCCGGCTTCCTCATTAACCGTGAAATTCAGCCGCCCGATGGCTCCCGCGAGCCTTTCAGCCGACACCGTGACTTTAAAAGGGCAGGGCGGCGCGGTTTTGACCGGCTCGGTTCGAGTATCCGCCGACGGAACCTCCGTCGCATTCACGCCTTTTGCGCTTCTGGCCGAGGCTTCGGCCTATACTTTAACTGTGTCTGGCACTGTTACCGATTCCTACGGAAACGCCCTTGGCGCGGATTTTTCGTCCGTCTTCCATACCATCAATAAAATAGCACCGCCAATTGGGCGCTGCCCCGGCGAAGGTTCTGGTCATCGCCACCAACTTTATAACCGGTGAAAGCGTGACGGTTACGAGCGGTGCGGACGGCTCGTATTCGCTTTCCATCGCGGCCCTTGTCACCGACAGGCTTGGCATCACCTACCGCGATCCTGACGGCAACGAGACCACCTTCTCCCCCGGCCCCTTCCGCACCGATGACGGCGCTTACATCATGGGAGAGGCGGGCGGAACCGTGCCCGGACCAAGCAATATCTACGCCATCGTCCCCGAAGGAGCCGTCCCCGAAGGCACCAAAATCAAGCTCGCGCCCATCTCCGCAGCGGCACTGCCAAAAGCGCTTCCCCCCGATTTCGAGTTCCTGGGCGGAATCGATCTCGACATGGGCGACGTGGTGGCCACCCAGGAGTTGAAGCTCTCCATCGCAAACCCGGAGGGAAGCGGCCTCACCCCGCAAAGCCAGGTTTTCGTCTTCAAAGAGATCGAGGTGGCTGGCCAGTCCGAATACTCCCTCAACAACATCGCCCGCCTCGCCGACAACCGCCTCACCACCGCCTCGCCCCCCTTCCCGGGAGCGGAGGAAAAGGGTGATTACTTTTTTGTAAGGCCTTTTATTCCCATGTCTGTGGCGAAATTATACATTGCGCCATTATCTCCATTTATAAAAAATCTTCAATCATTGGACTATGGTGGAGTGGTATTCGGCTGGAACGATTCTACCCGGTTGTACGTTGAAATTATGGTGCCAATGACATGCCCCCTTGTCATGGCCCCGATGGGAAGTGATTTTTTTATAGGCGGCGTTGATCCAATTGATGGTCACATACTCGACCCAATCAATTTCCCTCCGATCGACTCTCTTGATGCAATAGAGGATATCTACCTGCCTGATGTCACTGAACAGGGGGAGCCCAACATCATTTCCCGCTCGCCTTCTGATAACCTGACCAACGTGCCTGTTGAACGCGGCATCCAGGTGTTGTTCGACAAACCTGTCATAAGTAACACCATCAAGGTGACTGTGGCCGAGACCGGGGGAGGGGATTTTTTCGAGGACCTGGTAGGTGAGGAAAAACCAGGCACCGGGCATGCTTCAGCCATTGACTACACAGACGCACCCGTCGGCTCCCCGGTGGCCGCAGGCGTGACCTTCGTTCCAGAGCGCCGCCTAAAATACGACACGGATTACACAGTAACCCTTACGGGCGTTAACGGACAGATCGAAAAGGACGACGGAAACGGCGGAAAAACCATTGATCTGGCCCCTCTTCCTGACTGCCAGAAAACGTTCACCTTCCATACTTTCTGCCCGCGCTTTCTGGGGGCCGTGGGTATCGCAACACCCCGTGACATTGCCGTTTTTGACGACAACAGGATTTATGTGGCCAACGGCAAGGCCGAAAATGATTCGGAGTCCCAAAACAAAGGCGTCGTTATCGTAGACACCAGTATCCCCGTAAGGCTTAAAAGAACAGGTGCGGAACATAACATTTCGGGAAACACCTTAGGAGTTGCCATCGCCAGGGGGGCGGCAGGGTATACCGGAGTGGTTGCAGTAAGCGGTGGAACTAATTACATAAGCCAGGTGCGATTTATTCCTACGGATATGCAGTCATATCGCCGCACCCTGATTTCAATGGATTCCGTTTCTTTGTTAAATGGCATCACTCTGAATAATGTTCCTTATTATTCAGGAGTATCAATGGCTGTGTCTGTAATAGGCGGAGTTGCATGCATCGCCAACCTGGGCGTTGGAGTCCAGTTTGCCCCAATCGAAGATATGACGCCTGATTGGAATGCGACCATAGGAAACAATGTTGAGCCCGGCCTAAATGTATTGAATGCTCAAAACGGAACGATAGATCACAATAACGGTTTTTTAAATTTGGGATGGGAAATACCGACTCCGAAATGTATCGATGACTTGCATAGCACTGCTATAGTTGGTGATTCAGAAAATTTATATTTAATTAGTGGCAACCAAACTAATGTACTTGCGGAAAAAATTTATCCTATTGCCATTGATGCCGTGGCCGACTTTCCTTACGCCTATACTCAGGCTGAATCAGGTCCAAGCAAAAATGTGGTGTTTGTTGCAGGGAAGAAGTATATATACTATCATGAAGAAATCATTGATACCATTTATCAGCTTTTCATTTACGAAATCACAGGAACCACTGCCAGGTTGCTTAACGATGTTGATTACAGGCTGTCCTTTAATGGCACTTCCACCGTAAAAGCCTCAAAACGTGACCGCCTGCTATACGTTGGGGATTCCAACGGCATTCACGTCGTGGACGTCTTCGATCTCTCCAAGCCAAGGATACTTGGCCGTGTCAAAGGACCAGGGAAAACGGACTTTACAGCCAGGGTAAATGATGTCGACCTTGGCGCCTCCTTCGGTTTCGCGGCGGTGCCCAACGGCGACAACGGCTCCGTGGTCTCCTTCCCAATCCGTTCATGCATCGAGAGCATAAAGCGCGACGGCGATCACAAGAGTCCGGGAGACAAGACTTATCACATCGGCAGCGGCGAGGCCGCCAACTTCAGGGCGGTAAAATCCCCAGGAGTCTCCAATGTCGTCTGGAGCATCGTCGAGACCGGCCACAACGACAAGTCAGCGCCCGTGAGAAGGCAGCTTCATCCCAACGGCGATACCTGCGTTGTAAGCGTTGACAAGGAATCAGGCTCGGGCTGGATTCTCCTGCGCGCCGCCAACGCCGACATTCCCTCCTGCTATATGGACCGGCTGATCACCATAGGCTGCCAGGCGTGTACCACGGGCTGCGCCGAAAAAGTCCCCGGCAGCTGCGACGCTTCCAATTCCTGTGTCAGCGTGCGCTTCAACATGGGCAGGGCAGGGGAGGGCCTTTCCGCCGGAGAGCTTTACATCCATTCCCTTTCGCCCGATCCGGGCATGGCGACTCCGTACGGCCTCAACTTCACCCCCATGGCCGACGGTGTCGAGGTGCTCTACGGCCAAACCGGGGAAATCCGGCAGATTCTCGCGCCCGAAACCTTCGTCGAGGTGGTGGACGTCTATTATAAAGATGGCGAGGCGGTCGTCTATTATAAAGAGGCGGTGAACGGCGAGGATATTGTTAAGTTTGACCGTCATGCCTATGAGCTCCGTTTCTACTCCCCCTCCGCCGTCGGCCCCATGGGAACCGACGGCCTTTACACCGTGAATTCCGGCGCGATTCCCATCAAGTCCTGGATAGTGAGCGACCCGGACAAAGACGGCACTTCGCTTTCCATCACCGAAAACGGTACCGGAAACCGCGTTTACAGCTACGCCTGGATCGAAACCGCCCAAGACTGGACCCTAACCTCCGGCAACGGCCTTCGCGTGGATGCCAAAGCCAACTCCATTGACGCCAACGGCGACCGTATCCTGACCGAGACGACATCCGGCGCGGCGGGAGCTCCCAGCGTCACCAAAACCTGGTTCCACAAATACCCCTGGGGCGAGGAACCCGTAAAGATCGTCACCGATCCCGACGGCTTCGCCCTCACCGAAACCATCACCTATTACTGGGAAGACCCGTCCGCGCCCGGCTACGGCAGGATCAAAAGCCGCACCCAGCCCGACGGAAGCTGGGTGGCCTACCAATATGACGAGCACGGCCGCGTCACCCGCGAGTTCCGGCCCTGGCTTTCGGGCGGCGTGTCCTTTGATCGTTTAACCACCCGCGCAGTTTCCTACTCCTACTCCCCCGTGGACGCAGCCGAAACCATCACGCCCGAGTCCTTCTGGGAGCCCCGTGTGATCACCGAAACCGTGCTTGGCAAGGTCACCGGCAAAACCTTCTCCGCGCGGCTTATTGCGTCCGACGGCGCGATCACCGAGATTTCCGAGCAAGCCTGGGCGGGCTATGCGGTTTACGGCGACTCGCACAACCTGCGCACCGTCACCACCTATTACCCGGAAGCCGAGGGCGAGGCCCAAAGCGGCAAGCTGAAATCCGTGCTGTCCCCGGATGGCCGCCTCACCACCTACGCCTACGATTACGGCTCCTTCGACGGCGTCTCCGCCTTCACCGTTGGCGGCGGCCTTTACCTGCGCACAAGTGTCACTCACGGCACGGAATCAAGCCCCGCCGGAATCGCCGGCAAGACCACCCGCGAAGTCTCCGTGGACACCCCCACCGGCGTCAGCGTCTATTCGGAAACCGAAGTCTACGACGGCAGCGCCTGCGCGCGCGTTTCGTGGACCCGCAACACCCTGGATTCCCTGGGCCGCGTGGAGCGCACCGACAGTTCCGACGGCACCTTCACCCAAACCGGCTGGACCTGCTGCCAGAAGGAATCCGAAACCGACGCGGAAGGCGTCACCACCACCTTTATATACGACGACCTTGGCCGCGTGATCTCCCAGACCCGCGAGGGCCTTAACGGCTCCGTCGTCACCGACTTTGTTCTGGACGCGGCAGGCCGCGAGCTCTCGCGCCGGGTCACGGCGGGCGGCATCGTGCAGATGTCCTCCACCGCCTACGACACCGCAGGCCGCCAGATTTCCACCACCGACGAGGCGGGCCTCGTCACCACCTACGCCTACGCCTACGACGGCACCTTCCACATCTCCACCAACACGGTCACCCAGCCCGGCGGGGCCACCCAGGTGACGGAATCTTTCGCCGACGGGCGCACCAAATCCGTCACCGGCACCGGATCCACGCCCCAGCATTACGAATACGGCGTGAACGACGACGGCACCCAATGGACCAAAACGTCCATGGTGATGCCGGATTCGGCCATGTGGGAAACCACCACCACCGACCTTTTCGGGCGCACGATAAAGACCGAAAAACCGGGCTTCGGCGGCATCGTGGAGACGGTGAACGTTTACGACACAAAAGGCCATCTGGCCCGAACCATTGCCACGGGCCGGGCTGGAACCCTCACCGTTTACGACGAGCTGGGCGAAGTCGCGTTCACCGCCCTCGACGTCAACGGAAACGACCTCATCGACATTGGCGGCCCGGACCGGGTCCAGTCCTCGGAATCCACGTTCGTGCTGGATGGCGGCGTCTGGTGGCAGAAATCCTCCCAGTCGGTCTACGTGGACCCAAGCGGCGCGGCCACCGTAACCGGACAGGCTTTGCAGCGCCTCACCGGCCTTGGCGCGGGCGGGCTCACCGGCGAGTCAAAATCCCTTGACGTCAATGGAAACGTCACGATTTCGAGAACTTACCTTGATCGGGCGGACCACAGAAGAACCAGCGTAACCGATTACCCGGACTCCGACACCGACGAAACAAGCGTGACAAGATTCGGTTTGACCGTCTCGGCCACCGGCAAAACCAATGTAACCACCACCTTTATATATGACGCCCTGGGACGCCAGATATCCGTCACCGACCAGCGCAAGGGGACCAGCACCACCCATTACGACCCGAAGGGCAGGGTGGATTGGGTCGCGGACGCGGCGGGGCATAAAACCACGCTCACCTACGACGAGGTCACGGGCCGCACCATCGCCCAGACCGACGCGCTCGGCCACACAACCCGCACCGGGTACGATATAAAGGGCCAGGTCATCCACGTCTGGGGAGACGCAACCTATCCTGTTTCCTACGAATACGACGTTTACGGCCGCAAGGTGAAGATGTTCACCTACCGCACGTCAGGCGTTGACTGGAACTCGGAATCCTGGCCCTCGAACGCCGGGGCAGGGGACACAACCACCTGGATTTACGACCCGGAGTCCGGACTTCTCACCGAAAAGCACGACAACGAGGAAAAAGGCCCGGTTTACACCTACACGTTGGACGGAAAACTTCTCACCCGCAAGTGGGCGCGCACGGATTCAAGCGGAAACGATCTCGTCACAACCTATTCATATGATTCACAAACCGGCGAATTGACGGGAGTGGACTACTCCGATTCAACCCCGGACGTTTCCTTTTCCTACGACAGAATGGGCCGCCAGCAAGAGATCACCGACGCTGCGGGCGTGCGCACCTTTGCGTACAACGCCGATTTCTCCCTTGCGTCCGAGGCCGTCACGGGTATATATGATAAGGTACTTTCAAGATCATACGATTCCGTCCCCGGCGTGAAAGGCCGCTACGCGGGCATCTCGGTGGGCGCGGGTTATTCTGTCTCCTACGGCTACGACGAAAAGGGCCGCATGAATCAGGTCTCCTGGAACGTGGGCGGAACAAATGGCGTCGGCGGCGTGCCGGGAGCCACGAACTACACCTATGTCCCCGGCTCGGACCTCCTGGCCGGAATGTCCACCGTCCGCACAGACGGCGCGTACACCCCGGTCACGGCCACCTACACCTACGAAAACAAGCGCGACGTGAAAACCCAGGTCCTCAACAAGGCCGGAGCCCGGACCATCTCGCAATATGACTACCGCTATAACTCGGTAGGAAACCGCACCTCGGTAGTCAACTCCGGCGAGGCATTCGGAAGCCAGCACCCCGCCTCATCCCCCGAAAACCGCGAAGGCTTCAACCTTTACGGTTACAACAGCCGAAGCGAAGTCACCGAATCCAAAAGATATTCCGGCACCGACGTTGACAACCCCGTGGATGTCGTCAAACCCGAATACCGTTCCTACGCCTATGATCCCATCGGCAACCGCACGAATTCAACGGAAGGCTGCGACGCGGCGGAAAACGGCAAAACCTCCTCTTACGACACCAACGGCCTTAACCAGTACACCGGCGCGACAACCGGCACGTCCTCGTCGTGCAGCGCGAGCGCTGGCGCAACCTCCGGCCTTGCCGACGGCTCCACCACCTTCACCTACGATGCCGACGGCAACATGACCAGCATTTCTGATGCTACCGGTTATACTATCTATTCGTTTGATTGCGAAAACAGGCTTGTTGACGTGACAATTCAAACGCAATCTTCCCTCGTCAGAAAAGTCACTTTTGCTTATGATTTCATGGGCCGCAGAATATCCAAATCAGTATCATCCTGGAATAACAACGCATGGTCACCCACATCATCCCGCACCTTTACTTGGGATGGCTGGCTCATGACGGACGAAACTGTTACAACAGGTAGCGCCCAACCTGAAACAACTTCCTATGTCTGGGGATTGGACCTCAGCCAGTCCATGCAAGGTGCAGGTGGAGTCGGTGGATTGCTTTCAATGACAAGTGAATGTGGCAATAGCTTCAATTGCTACCTCTATGATGCCAACGGCAATGTGACTCAATTAATAAATTTTAATACATGCAACGTTGCCTCACAATACGAATACAATATAAGTGGAAATATTTTGTATTATAATGGATATTCCGCTGAAAATAATCCATTTAAATTTTCTAGTAAATATTTTGACTTCGAAATTTATATGTATTATTATGGATATAGATATCTTTCAACTAACTTAGGAAGATTTACAAATAGAGATATAATTTATGAAAGAGGAGGAATTAATCTATATTCTGCTGCATTAAATAATTCTAATAAATATTTAGACTATAAAGGATTAAGACCATTTACTGCTAATGAAAAAAAGCAATTATTTAGTTTTTTTAGACTATCACTGAATATTAATGATGTCGATGTGCAAATAGCATTCTTTGATTTTGATCCAGGACACTCATTAACTGTTAAAGATATTCGTCTACCAAAAGAGTACTTTTTTAACAACAATGATAATTGTGAGCTGCGACTTTATAGACCATTTTATTTTAGTGGTGTAGCCCATGAATTATTTCACATATGGCAAAGGCAGCATGGCAAACATGTTTCAATTCCAGCCGCAATATTAAAAGGAATGGAAACATTTTCTGATTATGATCCATATGATTATCCAACATTTATCTACGATCCTGATAAATTATTAACATATTTTTTAAAAGCTAATGTTGAGCAGCAAGCTCAGATAGTTGAGGATATGGCATATTCATGGCGTCAGTCTACTACACCTTCGAGAATTTATAGAAAAGGAAAATTCGATCATAAATTTATTAAAGTTCTGAAGTATATTAGGTCTTTGATATTATTAAATAACGAACCACCATGATAGTAATATCAATATACTACTTAGCTAATAAGTTTTGCATATTCTTTCATTTCCATGCCTACATATGTATAACATCAATTACATGAGGTCGTGTTATGTATATTTTAAAATATTTTATCAAACTCCAATTATTACTAATTTTAATATTTTTAATGTATTCTTGTCAAGAACAGTGGTATTTATCAATTAAAGATTCTAATATTCCATTACAGCCTGTTTTTTGTATTAGTAAATATAAACATTGTATAGGTAAAGGAAAAAAATTTTATGAATTTACTATAGACAGAATTGATAAGTATAGAATTACCCCGGTTTGGACGTTAAAACCAATTACAGATGCGAGATTAAAAATGTTTATATACGGTCAGGAGCCATTCGGATACGAACAACTTAACTCAGCAATACCTCTACAACTTGGCGCTACATACTCAGTTTGCGATAAGTATCAGTTCACAGTCAATAAGCATGGATCAAAGATAGTATATGATATTGTTTTAGGGTCCGCTAATTAGTTGTAAAAGTCGAGGACCTGCTGGCAGTTTAGCTGTAAAAGTCAAGGACCTGCCGGACAGTTTGCCTCTCAGTCGCTGGCCACGACAACTCCGACGGCTCCTTCACGCTGACCGGCGCGGAGCATTATGACCAGCGATCCGGCCAAACTTGCAGAAAGGGCCGGTCTTGGTAAGCAAGTCGGTAGCGTCAAGAATTTTTCGCACATTTGAAAATTGCATGGACCCTCAAGCTGGCCGGTTGACATTTCCAGGTTGAGGTTTTGACCTCCTTTGAGTAAAAGGCAAATACCCGCTCGGAGGATAGGGCAACGCTGGGGAGCGACCCGAGCGCCGTGGTGGGTGCATGTACGGATAGGCCGTGTGATGTTTTGCACGGCCTTTCTTTTACATCATCCGGTATGTCCACCGCCCGCACGGACGGAGCCTACACCCCGGTCACGGCCAACTATACCTACGAAGACAAGCGCGACGTCAAAACCCAGGTCCTCAACAAAGCCGGAGCCCGCGTCATCTCCCAATACGACTACCGCTATAACGCCGTCGGCAACCGCACCTCGGTGGTCAACTCCGGCGAGGCATTCGGCAGCCAGCACCCCGCCGCCTCCCCCGAAAACCGCGAAGGCTTCAACCTAAAGAGAAAGCCGAAAACTTTCAAAAATCCCACACATACAAATGATATAGGGGGGGGCGTCCCATCGTCCCCAGGTTTTCGATTTCCGGTTTCGGTACGGATGGGTCAGGTCTTTTGGGCGGTTGGGTGCCTTGATCAAGTTTTCATCGAGCATTGGCACATCCTCCAATTTTTCTTTGGAAAGCGTTTCACCTACCCGGCCGCATGGGCGAAAAGAACGTCAGTTTAAGGCATATTATTGACAATTTTTGGTGCTATCAAATACCACCAGCGCTCAGGGAGAAGCTTTGCCGCCACATAGAGCGCCTTGTTTCCAGTACCGGGGATGCAAATCACTTTATTTTTTTTATCGAGCTCTCGCAACGAGACCCGGACGACTTCCTCGGGAAGCATCCAGCGCATCATGCGCCTGTCTTCGATGGTATTCATGTCCACCCCTATGCCGCGCCCGAGATCTGTTCGTGTAAAACCGGGGAGCACGCACTGGATCTTCACCCCGTGATCCTTGACCTCACAATGGAGGCTGATTGAAAAGTTTTTCATGAATGCTTTTACCGAGGTGTAGCCAACACTCAATGACATGGGAGTTACGGCCTGGATGGAGGATACGTTTATGATAACGCCGTGTTGTCTCTCGATCATGCCCGGAAGGACGGCATGAGTGAGCTTCATCATGGCGATGTTATGAACCAGAACCATTTTTTCAAGTTCCAGGATGTCCTGCCGGTGAAAGATGCCTTTTGTGGTAAAGCCGGCATTGTTCACCAACATATCGATGGGACCCGCCTTATGTATCGCATGAAGGAGCTGATCCAGATCGCCTGAGTCGGACAATTCGGCCATGACCACTCTGACCTTGGTCTTGAACCGGTTCTCGATCTTTTCTCTGACGCCTTCGATGACCTCCCGCCTCCTGCCGGTAAGAATCAGATCATATCCCCGCTCAGCCAGGGCATGGGCGTATGCAGCCCCTATCCCGCTGGTTGCCCCGGTGATTAAAGCGTTTTTCCGGTTCGGTTTCATTATCTCCATGCTTTTTGCTCCTATTTTAAATCAATTCATTACTTTCGGGCGGATGATCGGATCCCCAGGGCGAACAATAACATACGATCGATCCAGCGCTTGGGGAGAACAGCAGCCGCAATGCTCTGCAGTATTGCATCGGTCCCGACAATATATACGGGTTTCGGGCGCTTTAGGATCAATGCTTTTTCCACTATCTTCGCTACGCCTTCTGGCGGAATCCCTTGGGAGCCCATTTCTTTTGTCAATTTTTCCATGGACCGAAGGGCGCTTCCGTAAAGGGCTTCCACTGAATGGGACGCTGGTTTGGTGCCGTCCTGTACCTTTTTCCAGATTGACGTTTTGATATTGCCGGGAATGATCAGGACGACATGAATCCCTTCCGGCAACAGCTCCCTGCGAAGAGCATGGGTAAGGGCGTGCATGGCTGCTTTGGAGGCGCTGTAAGGTGCGGTGAAAGGCGCCGGGAATATGCCGCCGATGGAGCCGAGGTTGACAATGCGTCCTTTGCGTTTTCTGATGAGAGGCAGAAACAGCTGGATCATCCGGATATGGCCCAGAAGGTTTACTTGCAGTCCTTTTTGAAGCTCATCCGGATTAAAAAATTCCAGGGGGCCGCCCATGGGAATGCCGGCATTGTTCACTAAACCTGCCAGCCCTTCCGAACCTGTAAATTTGGAAACCTGTTTAAAGGCGCTTTCCATTGAATCGGTGTCATTCATATCGATCATGAGGGGAACCAGATTTTCGGATGCTTCCCGTTTGAGAGCTTTGGCGTCTTCATCCTTCCGAACGCCGGCAAAGACCGTGTACCCAAGTTTGTCCAGATGCAGGGCGGTTGCCCGGCCGATACCGGTTGATGTTCCCGTGATCAGTACCGATTTCATATCTTTACTCCTTTGTTAATGCCACTTCTCCAAATCTGCAGCCATTTTTTCTCCGATGCGGTAATACAACCATGGAAAGATTCGTTTGATACCGTAATAAAACGGGCCGACGATGCCGGTAGTGACCAGGAATTGATTTTTCTCAATAGCATCGGCAAATCGTTTTGCTGCCTTGTCCACAGGCAAGGAGTCGCCCTTTGCAAATGCCCCGGGTTTGAATTTTTTGAATCCGCGAACACGCCCTCGTTTTTCAAACTCCGCTCCAGAGCTCAGAAACCCGGGGCAGATCAAAGTTACCCGGATATTGTGCTTCTTGAGCTCCGCCCGCAATACTTCGCTGAAACCGGTAAGACCGAATTTGGTGACATTGTACGTTCCGTTAGCCGGAACAGCAGTGAGACCGCCCATGGATCCCATATTCACGATATGTCCCTGTCGCCGTTCCAACATATGGGGAAGGATATGATGTACAGCGTATATGGCCCCCCACAAGTTGACCCCCATGATCCATTCCCAGTCCTTAAGAGGCACATCCCTGATTTCACCGATGATGGTAACACCGGCATTGTTTATCAAGATGTCAACTTGACCCATGCGATCAATTGCATCATCAATCATCTCTTTGACCTGGTCTTTTTGGGAGATGTCGGTTTGCGTGATATGGCACTTTCGCCCCATGGATTCAATTTGATGGCGTATCTGATTGAGACCGTCATCATTGATATCCGACAGGAAAAGCTCGGCTCCTCGAGCGGCCAATTCCATCGCCAGGGCTTTGCCGATACCGCCTGCCGCACCGGTTATGAGAACTTTTTTTCCTCTGATTTCCATAATCAGTAGCTAAGCTCCATGGTTGTTGCAACAAGCATCGACAGATCAACAATTTCGATGTCAATGCCTTCTGTCTCCGCTGTTTTTTTCAAATGGGCCAAACAGGTGGGACAACTGGTTACCAAGGTATCGGCCACGGCCTTGGCTTCCAGCAGACGCTCCTTTGCGGTTTCCTTGGCCATTTCCGGAAACGCGTTCAAGGTTACTTTGCCGCCTGCGCCGCAGCAGTAGGACCATTTACCGTGCCTATCCATCTCTTTAAGCCTGAGGCCTGGAACAGCCTCCAGTATTTCCCTGGGTTGCGCATAAACGCCGCCCTGTCTCCCCAGAAAGCAGGGATCATGATAGGTAACTGTTTTGTTCAAGTTTTTGGAAAACCGGACGCGTCCTTTTTTTAATAAGGATGCAATCATCTCGGTGATGTGAATCACTTCAAACGGCAAGGTCCCCACCACATGGGGGTTAGTATAGTCGTTTTTAAATGTTGAATACCCGTGGGCACATGAGATAATCACGCGTTTGGCGCCTGCTTGCGTTAATTTGTCCACATTGGCAACGGCCGTCTCTTTAAACAGCTTCATGTTGCCGGACTGTTTCAACATCTCGCCGCAGCAACCCTCTTTTTTCCCGAGGTGTGCGACGTCGATCCCGGCTGATTTCAAAATTTTCACGCTTGCCAGGGCCGTTTCCGGCTGCAGATAGGTCCCATAGCATCCTGAATAAAAGATAGCCTCACCTGTTTCAGGAAGCGACAAATCTTCAAGGGTTTTGGGATGTTCCTTTCTGCCGAAAATATTTCCGCTGCTTTTTATGTTGTCCGTCATCTTTTTTAAGCGACCGGGGATTGCAAACCCTTTTTCCACGATCTCCTGCCGCATGGCCAACACTGTATATAAAGGTTGGTAGGGAATGCATATTTCGTTGCACATGGCGCAGGAAGTGCACGAAAAAAAGGATCGGATCACCTCCTCATCGATTTCATATCTATCGTTGAAGATCAGTGATGCCAGTATCTGTCTGCCCTGGGGAGAGTAGTTTTTAAATTTGAAATATTCAAAGGGCGGACATTTCTTATGGGGAGCGGCATATTCATGAGGCGGCAGTTCCCTCCAGTTATGGGGAACAATGGGGCCTCTTGCATAACATGCGCCGCAGTGCAGGCACATATCAATCCAATTCTTAAATTGATCCAGGTTCCAGGTTTTAAATTCCGGCATAATCCCTCCTTTTTTAAAACGTTCCCGGGCTCAGAATATTGTTGGGGTCCAGAAATTGTTTAAAGCGCTTCATAAGTGTATGGGCGGATTTCTGGTTGGTCCATGTAAAATCCGGCACTACCGGCGGAAAGCATTGCTGATAAGTGCCGCCTCTTTTCCCGAACCACTCCCTTAGCTCCTCTTTGGATTCATGAATGGCCTGCATCCATTCCGGATCTTTCCGGTTAACAAAGGCCCAGGTCTGAGAGCACATCACCTGGGATTTCATAGGGAAGCCGTCAAAGACCGTCAGCCTGGGGGGGCCGTGAATTTTGTGTTTTTGTGCGATCTCCATGATTTTTTCATACACCTGGGGAAACCAGGAGAGGGGATAATTCATGCTGTCGTACATATACATGTATCCGCCATTGGTGGCCTTATATCCGGCATCCGCCAGCTGTGCCGCCACAGGATGTGTGGGGGGACAAAAAAAGGTGGGCCAGGCATCAAAAAAGGTTTCTGCAATGCCGGGCAGTTCCTTTCCTTCAAGGTCGGAGCAAAGGGCCTCGACCGTTTTTCGTTTCTCCTCCAGTTCCTGTTGGCTGAATCCGTTAATGGAAAAAATCACGCAAAAATAGCAATCGTCCGGAACCAGTGAAACTCCGGTCAGCATTTTGAATCCTTCAAATTTCCATTTATCGTTGATATGCACATCAAACAGCTCCATTGCCGTAGTTTCCTGCAAAACTTCGGCACACTTCTGGATCTTTTCCAAAGGCCAATAGTAGGTGAAGAAGGACCAATAGGGCGGTCTTTTCAGGCATCGGTAGGCAATTTTAGTGACAATGCCATAGGCGCCGTTGGACTGGGCAAAAAGGCCGATAAGATCGGGGCCTGTAATATATCTGAAGAACGGGCCGAAATCGGTTTCCGCATAGGCCATGGAGCCGATATGTACGATTTCGCCAGTGGGGAGCACCACCTCAAACCCTTCCACCAGATCGATATTTCTTCCGTACCGCGTTTTTCCGAATCCATTGACCGGTGTAATTGCGGAAGCAGCCACATTGGGGCCTGGGCCGTATTCGGCTGTGGGCAGGATCATCCCTTTTTTGAACAATTCCTGGGCCAGTTTGAAAAAACTGCATCCCGGCTCAGTTACTGCTTTCATGTTTTTATCGTCAATGAGGAGAATTTTGTCCATATGGATAAAATCCAGAAGAATGCCGCCATGGAGAGGGCCGCCATGGCCGGTCATTCCAGCTGCCCCTTTGGGGGTGATGGGCACCTTGTACCGGTTGGCCAGCTTGACGATTTCCGACACATGCCGGGTTGTGACAGGCATCACGACAATTTCCGGCCGGGTCACCCAGTCGATACTCAGTGAAAAGCTGTAAGCGTAGGATTCGCACACTGTGGGAGCTGTGGAAACCATTTTGGGGCCTACGATGGCCTTGAGTTCCTTGATCAAGTTTTCATCGAGCATCGTTCATTCCTCCAACTTTCATTTTGGGAAGTGTTTTATTCATCTCTTATAATTACCGGAATTTCCAAGTCACAGTCCGCAAAATGCACAATGCTTTCTGCAATTTTATCGTAGCATTCATATCCTGCATCTCTTCAACAATCCTCGAATCTCTTTCGTCACAAGCCAGTCCGTCAGGACGTCGGGCAAAAACTTCACAAGCCTGTGTTTAACCGGGTGATTGGTCACCAGATATCGCGGTTTGGGATTCGGCGATTTAAGAGCACGGACCACCGCATTCGCCACCACACGGGGACGGACGCCGTTCCGTTTGGCCTCTTCCGCCTCGGCAGCCAGCTTTTTCCTGTTGGCCTCATAAAATATGCTGCCCTGGTACTTCGATATCCTTCCTTCAGGGTCCTTGTCCCAGAGGGGCGTGTTGATAAGGGCCGGCTCAATGACGATGACTTTGACATCAAGCGGCGATAGTTCGCAGCGCAAGGCATCCGACCAACCTTCAAGGGCATGCTTGCTGGAGGCGTAGGATCCGGAAAATGGGGTGGCCACAAATCCGGCGACACTGGACATGTTCACGATCCTGCCCTTTTTTGACAGAAGCAGGGGAAAGAAAGCCCTTGTCACCCGATGAGTGCCGAAAACGTTTACATCATATTGTTCAACGAGCCTTTCAATATCCATCTCCATCAGGGGGCCTGGGCTGAAGATGCCTGCATTGTTGACCAGGGCGAAAAGCCCCGTCCCCTTCCCGGAGATAAAATCGAAAGCCCGGTCCACCTCAACTTGGTCCGTGATGTCAAGCCTTATGGGCCTGATACTTTCTTCCCGTTTAAAAGCATCCGGTATTTCCGGCGAGATATCTGCGGCATACACGCCGAACCGGTTTTGGGCGAGCAACTCGGCGGCGGCTTTTCCTATTCCCGATGCCGCCCCGGTAACAAGCACCCACTTCTTTTCATTCATCAAAACAGATTGGTTCATGGCAACAAGCCTCCCTGCAAAACACAGCGGCCCTTGTATCCAATCATAAACATGCGCCCGCTTTTGAGCAGGCGGGAGTGGGAACCAGTAAAAGGACAAGGGGGTATCCCAAACGGTTCCCACCTGGAATTGAAGGGCGAATTTAGCGGAATGGTACTACGCAGCTCTTTGCAGCGACTCCACATTCTTCTCATCCATAAAGAGCGGATTCGGAAATCAGGATAAAGGAGTGTATTTTCGGGAGAATTCACGACCTGCCAATCAAGTACCTGTGCGGGTCCACATCATCCCTCAATATCCTAAGCTCCTCTTCCGTCGGCGGTTCGGTTTCGGTTATCTTAGGGGCTTTTAAAAGCTCGAACCCGCAGTTGTCCTCCACGTCTTTGATGGTGTAGCCCGGATTTACGGAGATCACCCGCATTCGCCTCGTTTCGGAATCGAAATCCATGACGGCCATGTTGGTGAAAACCTTGTAAGGCCCGGTTCCTTCGGGCAGACCGGCCTCATACCGGCTGTTGCCTCCCTTAAGCCAACCGGGAGTCGTGATGAAATCGCATTTTTCGACAAAGCGCCTCTTATCCTGAACGGTAAGGACCATCATCTTCCAGCAGAAGCTGCCGAAGTCGTTCGCTCCGCCGCTGCCCGGAAATCGCACCTTCGGCTTCTGGTGGGTTCCGCCGATGTAGGTGGAATTAAGGTTGCCGTACATGTCGATCTGTGCGCCCCCCAAAAAGGTATAATCGACATATCCTCTGGCACAGGTTTCCATGACGGCTCCCATGGTGGTAACCATGACCGCCTTGTGCCCTGCCCGCGAATCGCCGACTGATATGGGCATTTCGGGAAGAAGCGGGCACAGGCTTCCGGCCTCGAATATCACCGACAGGTTGGGCGAATAGGCTTTTTGGGCCAGCATGGCCGCCGCGCACGGGGCTCCGGTCCCAACCGCCACGGTGGAGCCGTCCAGAAGCTCCCTGGCTGCGACACAGATCATAAGCTCCATGGGATTATAGGCATCCGTCATCGGGCCGCCTCTTTGTACAACAGGTGTTCCATGGCTCTTAATTTGAGCATTTTATCCATCCCGCCGTTTTTGTTGATGTAATCATGATGATCCTTACAGCCGTATATGTTCTTCTGCAGGAATTCCGTAAAAGTTTCGGGGTCAGCCTCGACCTTCAGCCATTCCTTCAGGTGCTCTTCATCCGAGAAGTATTCATAGACCATGTTGCCCGGGTAGTTGCCGAACGGCACCTCGCATACCGCGTCCACCAGGAAATAGGGTATGGTGGTTTCCGAGGGGCTTTGGCGTATCTCCTCATTGGTTATGAGGCGCTCGCATGTGATAATCACCCGCTTTGCGGCGCAGGCCAGGTCATTGTCCGATTTCAGGATGCCCCGAATCCGGCAGTTCCCGAAAACATCCGCTTCGTGAACGTGGATGACCGCCACATCGGGGTACAGCGCCGGTTGAAGGGAAAGCTTCTTTCCCGTATAGGGGCACTCCATGATGATGCAGGCGCTTTGTTCAAAGGTGTCGGTGCCTAAAAGAGTGCGAGTGGGGACGAATGGGATCCCCATGGCCGCAGCCTTGAGCCTTGCGGAGATGGCGTAGTTGCTCCACTCGGTAACCTTCACCCTGCCGCTTTGCATGTATCTTCTGGCGCACGGCGACAGCCCACGAGCCTCAAGGCCCACGATATAGCTTACGTCCACCCGGTCGAAGACTTCCCCCGCGCTTAAAATCTGGAACTCGTGGGTGGTCGTGTGCCCGGCAAGCCCCATGCGCTTCCTGCCCTGCCTCAGTATCTCGTGGCAGGCCGCAATGGGCGCGCGGTTTCCGCCGAAGCCGCCCAGGGCCAGGTAATCGCCGTCATGGACAAAGGCTTCGACAGCCTTTGAAAGCGGCATGGTCTTGTCTTTCATCAGCCTGCTCTTTTGACGAAAGAACTTCCTGGCACGGTCAGGATCGGGATCCGTAAACAGCTCCCCCTTTCCCCGCTGTATTTCACTTGATACCCCGCCATCCATGCAAAACTGTCCAATCCAGTTCAAATGCATCCATACGCTCCTTGTACCCTGAACCTTTCTATCCGCTTTTTCTGGAAGAGCGGTATTGGGCCAGATTCTCTTTGATTTCATTCAGAAGTTCGCGGGAATAGAGTTTTCCCGAAAGCTCGTCCCAGAGGGGAAGGGTTTTTTCGCGGATATCCCTGATCTCCCCCGGAGACGAATTGACTATTTGCAGCCCGTACTGCTTCATGGCCTTGACGGCTTTTGCGGTGTCATCGCGGGTCAGTGCGCAGAAATCCTTTGACCATTTTTCGCGCCCTTCCGAAATGGCCTTTTGATATTGCGGCGGCAATTGGTCCCAGGCTTTGTTGCTGCATACGGTAAAGGCCGGAAAATAGCGGACCTTCGTGGTGTTTATGTATTTGAACGTCGAATAAAGCTGGGCTCCCACCACAAAGATGGCCGGCGAGATTGCCGCATCGGCGACACCGGACTTTATGGACGAAGGAATTTCCGTGACTCCCGATATCACGGGCTGCGTGCCAAGCCGCTCCAGGAATTTCCCCTCCAGAACGCCCGGCCAGATTATGAAGCGCGCCCTGGAAAAATCAGCCAGCTTGGTTACGGGAAATTTCGTTGAATATATCTGGTCGAAATCCTGGTCCAGCCACATGAGGAGCCTGAAACCGTCTGCGGCTATGAGGCCGTCGAAGCGTGAGAGCATCCTTTTCTTGATGTAGTCGACCTCTTCATAATTGTTGAAGAGAAAGGGCAGGCTCAATACTCCGACAGGCTTTGACATGTTCAGGGTTCCCTGGGCGGACAGGCCCGCGCCCTGAAGCTGCCCCACCCGCATTTTATCAAGGTACTGGCGGTCGTCTCCCATGACTCCGCCCCAGTAAACCTTTACCGCAAGGTCGCCGTCGGTGGCCCTGGAAAGGGCCGGAAGGAGGATCGCCTTGAATTCCTTGGCGTATCCGATTTCCTGGGGAGCCAGGGTGGCCACTTTCCAGCTGATTTTTTGAGCCGCCGAACATTCCCCCGTTATCGTTAGAGCCATAAGTACAGCCGCACATGAGCTCATGATCCTGTAAAAGATTGTCATGGCGTGTTCCTCCTTTCAGCGCTGATTAAATGAGACTTCTTCTGGCCGCTCTTAAAAAATCCCGGCAATAGGGATCTTTACCCAAGAGCATCCAAGTCGTTTTCAAAACCGAGCAAACCTTTTCACCCAACGGATCGAGAATGGCGGCGTCCAGGCCGGCCCCCATGAGAAGGGATAAAAAGGCGCGGTTCACGGCATGTCTTTGGGGCAACCCAAAGCTTATGTTGGAAAGCCCGCATAAAATATGAACCGAAGAATGGCTCTGCCTTATCTGCCTGACGGCTTCCAAAACCATGGCTCCCGAGGAAACGTTCGTGCTGATGGGTTGGATCAGGGGATCCACGTAAATCCGATCACTTGCAATCCCGGCGTCCTCCAGGATCTGAATAAGTCTTCCCGCTCTTTCTATTACGTCCTTTGCGGTTTTCGGTATTCCGCTGTCATCCATGCACAGGGCCACCACGCCGCAGTCATTATGCCTTAAAAACGAGAGCATCGGTTTCAGCCTGTTTTTCTCAAGGCTTATGGAGTTTACGATGGGTGGCTTATTTGCAAGAACCAGAGCATCTTCCAGCACTTTGGGGTTGGGGCTGTCTATGCACAAAGGCAGATCCACCGCCCGCTGTACGATATCCATAACCCAGGCCAGGTCAGCCGCTTCATTTTCAGCCACTAACCCTACATTCACCTCTATATGGGTCGCACCTGCGGCTTCCTGCTTCTTGGCTTCCTCACTGATAAATGCCTCATCCTTATCAACTACGGCGCGAAGGATGCTTGGCCGTGACGAGTTGAGCCTTTCTCCTATGACGGTGAACATGGCAATCTCCCTAATAGTATCCCCACTCGAATACGGCGTCCGTCATGGCCTGGATATTTTCCGTCTTTGCGTTGGCAGGTATCGAGCAGCCCGAACCAAGAATGAAACCTCCCCCTTTTCCCACTTCCTCGATCAGACGCTTACAGTAAGCCATTACCTCGTTCTTCGTCCCCATGGCCGTAAGGGATGCCGGGACGTCGCCCTTGATTACGGCCACGCCACCAAGAATTTTTTTCGCCTCGAAGATGTCGGTTGCGCCGTCCAACTCGACGACGCAACGTCCCTTCGGGATGTCCCTGAAATAATGGAGATACCTGGTCCAGTCCGTATCCATGTGCAGCCATGGCGTCAGCCCGGAGTCGACAAACCCGTGAATATAGGCCATAAGGTCGGGCAGGATGAACTCCTCGAAGAGCTTTGGGGAGACGAAGGTGGGAGAGCACCTGGAGCACCCCAGGAATACGCGTTTGACACCATTTGCCTTGGCGCCCTCCACGGCCATTGGAAGGAAAAAGTCCCTCAGCAGGTTCGCCGCCGTTTTCACCTCGTTGGGATATCTTCTAAGGTCGATCAGCGCATTTGAAATTCCTCGCGTGAAGCTGAGCATTTCCATGGCCGGGCCAATCAGTACGAACCCCACGGCAGGCTCGATTCCGGCCTCCCGGACCCGCTCTATATGACCGGCGATGGTAGCTCCGAGGGCAGCCAACTCCATCAGCGAGGACTCCATGCTCATGCCGGGATAGATGCGGTTCATGATGCGTTCGAGAAAAGGCATTACGCCTTCATTTTCGAGGAAGGCGTAGTCCTCAACACCCATGACCTCTTTTTCGTCGAACTGATGCACCTGGTTTGCGGGCAATTCCACGCCGGGTATCAACAGCCTGGCCGGGACTCCCAGCCTCAGTATGTCCGCATTGGCTGTGTCCGCAATGTAGGTTAGGTCCCATTTGAAATCGGAGGCTGTTTTCAATACGGACCTTATCCGTTTTTCCGGATCGGTCATGAGTTCCGCATTGGATATCCCGGTATATGTCGCGGCCCAGTGATCCAAAAGAGGCCCCAAAGGAACCCTGTCCGGAACTTCCAGGGCTATGGCCGCTTCAATTCGCTCGAAGGAATTCATTTTTCCGATACCTCCGAATAAACTTTTCGAGCTATGTCAACCGCCTGGATGGCGTCGGCCCCGAAATAGTCCGCGCCCATTTTTTTCCTTATGTCCTCGTTTACCACCGCGCCGCCTATGACGGTTTTCACCCTTTCGCCCAAGCCCGCCTCCTTTACGGCGTCAATGGTTGATTGAAGCGACCCGAAGGCGGTGGTGAGTAAAACACTCATGCCCACAAGCCTTGCTCCGCTGCGTTTCAGGGCCTCCACAAATTTTTCGGGCTCTGCGTCAACACCCACGTCATGGACCGTAAAACCCGAGCATTCCAACATGGTGACAACAATATTCTTGCCCAGGTCGTGGACATCGTTTTTGACGGTGCCCATCACCACCATGCCAGAGCTCCTTACCCCGGCAGCACCCTTCGGGATCAGGGGCTTTACCCGGCCCATCGCCTTGTTGAAAATGTCGCCCGAATATACCAGCTCGGAAAGGTAATATTCCCCTTGCCGGTAAAGGTTTCCCACCTCTTCCATACCTTTGGACAAGCCGTCGATAATCGTCAGGGGAGGGATATCATTCTCAATACATTTTTCGAGAACGGACTCGACGCTGTTTTCCTCCAGACCGGCCAGGGCGGATGCAAGCTGTATGGTCAGGATATGGCTCGGTTCCATGTTTGATCTCCGGTTGGATCTATCGATAAAAGGGCAAATTCATCTTCCCATGAAACGTCTTATCGGTTATTTGACGCGCCGCTTAGTGGTATCCATTCCCAAAAGCCTGCCCAGGTTTTCGCCGAAGATCTTCTTGCGGTCCTCTTCGGTAATGGCTGGGTATCCGTAGCCTTTCTGCATATCCTCTGGAATCTGGAACTCCCGCATACCCTTGACCGCTGCTGCCATCTGGAACCCGAAGCCCGCGAAGTCCGTCCCCCAGATGATCTTGTCCGGTCCCACCCACCGGAGGGCCTCGCCTATTATCTTGCCGAACTTCCGGGGTGCGCATAAGGCCCAGGGCACAAGGAGGGACAGGCAGACGTAAACATTGGGATGCCCCATTGCCACCATGTTGAGGTCGTCGCAGTAGGGATAGCCCATGTGGAAGGCCACGATTTTAAGGTCCGGGAAATCGCGGGCCACATCGTCAATGAGAACGGGCAGGGCGTACTTGGATTTTCCGGGCGGCACCCAGCAGAAGCCGGTGTGGATGTCCAGCACGATGTCGAGTTCCTCCGCCTTTTTGTAGAAGGGCCAGAGATCGGGATCGTTGATATAGGTGTCTTCGGGTGGGTAGAATTTGAAGATTTTGGCCCCCTTCTCCTTCACCCAGTACTCCATCTCCCAGATGGTGTTTTTAACCCCCTTGTGTTTGATGGGGGAGATGTTGGGCTGGTACATGAACCGGTCAGGGTTGGATTCCACCACCTTCGCCATTTCCCCGTTGGTGCACCACCGGCTGGTGTAGCCCGTTGTGTCCATCATGGATTCCGGCAGAAGGCAGGCCACGTCCACCCCGTGCTTGTCCATCGCCCGCAGGATTGCGCCGGGGTCGGCGGTCTTGATCATCTCCCATTCCTCAAGGCTTAAGAGGAACGAGTCCGGCATGCCTGTGACCATGGGCCGGGAAATGTTTTCTATTGCCTTCCACCACATCCTAACGCCAGGGAAATGGTTGACCGCCTCCATGTCGCCGATGAGATGGGCTTCCGGGTCTATCTTGAAGAAATCGTCTTTTACGTTCGTTTCCGTTGTCATGGCGGCGGTCTCCTCGACTGGTGCGTTATTGTCATATCTGGGGCAGGCCGTGGGCCTTGTTCATGAACTTGTCCACCTTGGCTTTCAGCCCCGGAGTGTCCAGCCAGAACTGAGGATAAAGCTTTTCCTTTCCCGCCAGGGGATTTACCGTGCAGCCCAGCCAGTGGGCGGTCATGAGGTCGGCGTAGCACCTGCCGCAGCGGGCGCACTTCACTATGTCCTTTTCCCTGCCTTCTTTTACTTTGGCGGGCCAGAAGGGGTCGGCGATTGACTGGCGTCCCAGGGAGATGATGTCGGTCTTGCCGCTTGAAATTGCGGCAGCGGCGGTTTCCGGGTTGATGAAGCTGGGGGTTATGACAGGCAGGCCCTTCGACGCCTCCTTGAAACCCGGAGCCCAGCGGGTGTAGTCGTTCTCGCCGTCGGGCGCAAAGGCCGCGCCTGGATTTTCGTATGAGCCCTGGGACACGTCGAAGAAGTTGGCCCCTGCGGCAGTGCACATGGCCACCACCTGCTTCACCTCCTCGTGGGTGATGCCTCCCGGCATCAGCTCGTCTCCCGAAAGGCGGACCCCCAGGGGTTTGTTGGGGCCGACGGCCTCACGAGTCTTCCCGACGATGTTGACCAGAAAACGCGCCCGGTTTTCCAGGCTTCCGCCATAGATATCGTGGCGCTGGTTGCTCCGGGGGGACAGGAACTGGTGGATGAGATAACCGTGGGGGGCGTGAACCTCCAGGGCGTCGTAACCCAGCAGGAAGGCGGCGCGGGCCTGGGCTGCGAAACGGTCTTCCAGGTCAACGATTTCGGCTATGGTCAGGGCCCTCGGGGTATCTCCGAAGATTATATGGGCCATGTCCGGCATGTGCTTAACCAGGACCTCGTAGACCAGCATCCTGAAGGCTGAGTACTCCTCATCGTTCATGTTTTGCAGGGTTTCCAGGTCGGGCAGAAGAGGGGCGACTTCCGGGGGCGCAAGGCGCTTCAACTGCTTGTGCCAGCCCTTGTTCAATTTGCGCATGTCGGTTTCCATGGGAATGGCCGAAGGGGCTCCCGCCGGGCAGTCGCGGCTTTCGGCGTGGGGGTGGCCCTGGCGGCCCCAGCCCGGGGAAAGCTGAATGCAGACCTTGACGCCGTTATAGTGGTGAAGCACATCCAGCATCTCGCTGTGAAACCGATAATAGCGCTCGTCGATCAATAGCGATGTGTTCAGGGACTCCTGCCCGCCCCAGCGGTGGGGGTTCATCACCACGCATTCGGTGATGATGAGCCCGAACCCGCCGCGTGCGCGCATGGCGTACCATGCCGTGCTCTGGTCGCTGTGGTATCCAAGGGGTCCGGTGTAGCCGGGGTTCATGGGGGCCATGGCTATGCGGTTCTTAAGCTCCATGTCTCCAATGGCGATGGGTTCGAATAGCGCGTTGATGCTCATGACTTTCTCCTTCAATGTATAGGATTACCGGTTTGTCTATCCGATCGAGCGGTTATGGCCTTTCCAGAATTCCTGCTTGAGTTCCTTTCGGAGGATCTTTCCTATCGGCGTCTTGGGGAGAGTCTCCTGAAAAACGATGCTTTTGGGGCATTTGTAACCGGCAAGTTTCGCCTTGCAATGGGCGATGAGTTCCTCTTCGGAAGCCTTTGCTTCATTCTTCAGAACCACCACGGCCTGGACTCTCTCGCCCCACCTGTCGTCCGGGGCCGATACCACTGCGCACTCCAGGACCGCCTCGTGCTGGTAAAGAACGTTTTCGGTCTCCTGGGGGTATACGTTCTCGCCTCCGGTGACTATCATGTCCGCCTTTCGATCAAGCAGAAACAGGTAGCCGTCATGGTCCAATAAGCCCATGTCGCCCATGTGGAGCCAGCCGTCCCGCAGGGTTTTTTCGGTGAGTTCCGGGTTTTTCCAGTAACCCATCATCACGTGTCGGCCCTTCACGGCCACTTCGCCGATCTGGCCCGCTGGCAGGGGCGTGCCGTCCTCATCCAGAATCCTCACCTCCGAGCACACGGAGGGCTTTCCGGCGCTGGCCAAGAGGCGCGAGTTCGGCCCGGAAACATGGTGATCCTCCATGGAAAGAAAGCTGACCGGGCCGCCTGCGGTTTCCGTGCTGCCGTAGCCCTGGGCGAAAAGGGGGCCGAAACGGCGGATGCACCTGGAAAGGTTTTCCGGCGGAAAGGGGCTCCCCGCGTATGAAAGCATTTGCAGGCTCGACAGGTCGTATTGGTCGGCCTGCGGGTACTCCATGAGCCAGGTGTAAACCGTGGGCACCAGGTTCATGTGGGTGCATTGTTCATCCTGTATGAGCCGCAGAATTTCCCCAAGGTCCATCTTCCTGTTGATGACCACCTTGCCGCCCGCCAGCAAAAGCAGGAACACCGGCCAGATGGAAACGTGAAACAGGGGCAGCACGAAACAGGTGGAATCTGTGGGGCGGACCCCGGCAATCACCGCCATAGCTGTGACCGCGGTCATGAGGTTGCGGTGGGAGAGCATGACCCCCTTGGGCTGGCCGGTGGTTCCGCCGGTGTACATCAAAACCGCCAGATCATCCTCGTGCACGTATGCATCCGGCTCGCGGTCCGGCCTGTCCCGGATCAGGTCCTCCAGGAACACCATGCCGCTTGCGGCCTTTTCCAGAGCGATGACCGGACCCAGGGAAGGTACCTGTTTGGCGATTGTGGCCGCCCTTTGCTCGTAACCCTCTCCGGCGAACAGGAGCCCCGCTTCAGAATCTTCGAGAATGTGCTTAAGTTCGTTGTCGGAGAGCCTGAAGTTGAGAGGCACCACGCATGCCCCCAGCTTGGCGGCTGCAAAATAGGCGGTCAGATATCGGTCGCTGTTTTCGCCAAGAATGGCGATCCTGACGCCCTTTTCAATGCCCCATGCGGCCAGGGCGCCCGCTAGCCGGTTCACCCGGCTGTTCAACTCCCGGTGTGTCAGCCGGACATCCTCAAACACCACCGCCGTCCGGTCTCCGTGAAAGAGCGCGCTCTTGCGGGGAATGTCACCCAGTGTATACATGGAAGCCTCCTAATGCTCCTTCTAAGCCCAGGACTTGGGCAGCCCCTGAAACTGCATAAGCATATTGCGGCTCATCTCGTTGGATATGGGCGAAAACTGAATCTGGAAGGCGTCCCTAAGATACATCTGCATGGGAAACTCCTTGCAGATGCCGTAGCCCCCCATGATTTCCGCTCCGTGCACCGCCGCGTGCAGCGCGCCCTCTGCGGCCACCAGCTTTGCCATGGTTGCCTCCACGTGATAGGGCTTTCCATTGTCGTGCAGCCACGCGGCCTTATAGGTGATGTTCCGGGCGTTCTCCAGGTTGATGAACATGTCGGCCAGGTACTTCTGGAGTATCTGGAACCGGCTGATGGGGCCGCCGAAAGCCTGGCGCTGCTGGGCGTAATTGAAGGCATACTCGTAGCAGGCCGCGATGATGCCAACGCCCATCATCGCCACCCCGATGCGCTCCGGGTTCAAGACCGCCAGCATCTCGTACCAGCCGTTGCCCCGTGTTCCCAGGATGTTTTCCCTGGGGATTTCCACGTTGTCGAAGAACACCTCAACCGAGTCGCAGTGATGGAAGCTGATCTTGGGCACCCGCCCTATGCGGATGCCCTTGGATTTTCCCGGAACCAGGAAAACCGAAAGCGACCTGCTGGGCTTCTCGTTAGGATCGGTTTTTGCTATCACGATCATGTAATCCGCCACGTGGGCCCCGGTGATGAATATCTTCTGGCCGGAGAGCACCCACGAGTCACCCTTTTCCTCTGCGGTGGTGGAAATAGAGCCCAGAATGTCGGTGCCTCCCGCCGGTTCCGTAAGGGCCATGCACATTTTTAGCTCGCCTCTGCCGAGCCTGGGCAGGAGATCGGCCTTCTGGGCCTCGCTTCCAAGCTCCGCAATGAAGCGGGTTCCGAAACCTATGGTTGCGCCCACCGCGTTGGCCACGGAAAGGGAGGCCTTGCAGATTTCCTCGAACCCGATCATTAGGTCCATCATGGGAAGGCCGTCCCCGCCGTACTGCTCAGGAATGCCCGCACTGAACATTCCGAGATCCGCGAACTTCTTCCAAAGCTCGTCCGGCACGAAATCCACGTTGTCGTCCATCCAAAGGACGTATTCGTGGGAAAGCTCCTTTTTGCAGAACCGCTGCATCTCCTGACGGAACATTTCCTGCTGTTTGGAAAGAGAAAAATCCATGTTGCCTCCTTGGAACTGTCTGGAGCCCGAAGCCCGGTTACGGCTCTTATGCTCCCGAATGTGCTGCCAGCCGGTTAAAAAAGGCACGATACGAAGCCTGGATAAAAACGATGAAATGCAAGGAGCGCGAGGAGCCAATGAGCAAGCGTACTGAAAGTACGTGGCGGAATTGGCTTTGAAGCGCGACACCGCAGTTCGCGTTTTTAGACAGGCTGCTACACGGGAGTCTGCCGGTAAGCATCCAGCAGGGCCTGGATATCGGGAGCGTGCACCAGCCAGGTTATGCCGTTCCGCTCCACAGCAAGGGCCGTTTCCATGGGCGCTCCGTCGGCGGAGCAGGCCATGACCTCCTTTGCCATGCGAAGCGCTATGGGCTTCTTGGATGCGATGAGGGCCACCGTTTTCTCGAACTTCGCGTCAAACTCATCGTCCGGAAAAACCCTTGTCAAAAGGCCCATTTCATACATCTCCCGCGCCGTGTAGTCCTTGCGCCCGGCGTATATGATCTCCCTGGCGCGAAAGAGAGGCATGCTGCGCACGATACGGGTGGTGCCGCCCCAGCCGGGGAGAATCCCCATGTTGATTTCGGTGAAGCCCATCTTGGCGGAAGCCCGCGCATACAGAAGATCGCAGCAAAGGGCCAGTTCCAGGCCGCCTGCAAGGCAGTGGCCGTTGATCCTGCCCATGATGACCTTGCCGCAAAGGGCCATGGCCCGGCCCACGTCCGCGCCCTGGTGGGCCATCCAGTCGAGGCATCTTTGATGTTCGGCAAGGGAGGGGAACACGGAAAGGTCGCCGCCCGAACAGAAGGCTTTTTCCCCCGCCCCGGTCAAAACCACGACGCCGACGGAATTTTCATCCCGCACCCGCCGGAAAGCCGAGACAAGTTCCTCGGCCATGGCCCGGTCAATGGCGTTGTGCTTGTCCGGGCGGTTCAAGGTGATGCGGCAGACAGCGGCATTGGCTTCATCAATTTCGTAACGGACGGTAGTGTAGTCGCTCATGTCGCACCTATTTCGTAACCGGCCGGAAATACGGCAGGAAGAATTTGTCGTCCAGTTTGGAGAAAACCACCTCCACCTCCATGCCGATTTTGATGTCCTCCGGCGCGCATTCCACGATCCGGGTCATCATTCGGGGGCCTTCCAAAAGGTCCACGTAGGCGATGGTGTAGGGGATGT
Source organism: Deltaproteobacteria bacterium (assembly GCA_016235345.1). Taxonomy (NCBI): domain Bacteria; kingdom Pseudomonadati; phylum Myxococcota; class Myxococcia; species Deltaproteobacteria bacterium. Next base: position 37,434 of record JACRLG010000006.1, read on the forward strand.
CGGCCCAGAAGCGGGGCTCCACCATGTCGTAGGCGGTGGAAAAGGTGTAAACGACGGCCTTGCCCGAAGCCTGCCTCCATTCGATCTCCGCGCTCCAGCATTCGGGGCAGAACTTGCGGGGATAGAAAATTACCGCCTTGCAGGCCTTGCAGTGCTGCAAGAGGAGTTTCCCTTCCCTTGCTCCTTCCCAGAAGGCTTCGCTCCAGGGCTGGACAACGGGCAAGGGGCGCGTCATGTCGAACTGGTTTGCTTGGGTGTCTTGGGTGGTCATTTGGGCTCCCTCCCCCAGATGGTGGAAATGTTGTTGAATCCCGAACCGCCGGAGGTATTCTGATACACGTAGGAGCAGCCCGGAACCTGGCGTTCGCCGGCACGCCCCATGAGCTGGCGGGCCGTTTCCACGTAAACGGCGGAAGAAACCCCCGAGCCTGTGTGGCCCCGGCCCGGTGCGTCGCCGATGGTGGACCAGGGGATGTCTCCGCCGAAGGACATACGGCCTTCCAGGAAGTACTGGCCGCCCTGGCCGAAGGGCGCCACTTCGAGGGCCTCGGCCATGAGGGGATGGGCCAGGGGATAGGCCAGATAGACGTTCCAGATGCTGACGTCGTCCCTGGAAATGCCGGCCTGGGCAATGGCCTCATTGGCGGTGTCCCGCATTCCGTAGGCCATCTTTTCAAAGTTCCGCATCATGGGCGTGGCCGAGAAGTACCGGACCGACTCGCCCAGCTTGTAAGCCGCAGGTTTGCCCATCTTCCTGGCTCTCTCCGCCGAGACCACCACCATCGCGCAGCCGCCGTCCGCCAGGATGTTGGATTCCCTCTTATGCAGCGGGGTATTGAGTATTCCTGATTCAAGGACTTTCTCCGGGCTGGGAACGGCCTTGCCGAAAAAGATGGAATTGGGATCCCGTGAGGCCCAGCTCCTAAGCGCCGTGACCACCGACGCCATTTGAATGGGCGTACATCCGGTTTCGTGCATGTAGCGGTTGGCCATGAGCCCCATGATGATGTTGTAGGTGGAGCCGAACGGGTATTCCCACTGGAGGTCCACCCCGGCGATGGCGAAAAAGGCGATGAGGTCGGGAACGGCAATAGTTGAATGGACGGTCACATGATGGACCAAAACAGCGTCGGCCACTCCCGAATTGATGTACTGCTCGGCAAGGCGAAGGCAGTTGCTGGTTCCGGCGCCCCCGGCGTTCACCACGCAGGTGTCCCGGCAGTTTTCGAAGCCGAGTTCCTCCGGGAGCTTCCCGAAGGACAGTTCCGCCGTAAGCTGCGGCTGGGCCTGGGGACTCGTGGAGATGACGGCCCCGATGTCGCTTTTGGTGAGGCCCGAATCCCGCACAGCCTCCATGCAGGTGTCGTAGATGATGTCCCAGCGGCTCCGTTCCGGCATGGTTCGCGTGGGAACTTCCCCAATTCCTATGATTGCGATTTTATCGCTCTTCATGCTCCCTCCTTTTTCGCCCTGTGGCATGACCCTCCGGCGGACTTGCCGTTTTTGGTTTTCCCTCGAAAAGCTGTCATTTTCAGTCTCCCCGGCCACATATATAGTTTAGAATGAATCTTCGTTTTCACTCTATAGATTTAGAACGTCCATGTCAAGCCGAATTTTTAAAATTTTTTCGCCCCGGATTTATTATATTATAAATATATAAAATAATTATAAAAATATTCAAACTTCAAGACAGCGGAATCTGCTTGATTTTATGAAGGCATAACTATATAAAACATCTATAGTTTAGCACTGCTCACGCTTGTGACAGGGTGGGTGCTTCCGGGGAGAGGTGAAAAGTCGTGGATAAAAACAAAAAATACATGCGCATCGGCGAATTGGAAAAGGTTGCGGGCATACCCCGCACCACCATTCATTATTATACGAGGGAGGGCCTCCTTCCGCCGCCCTTCAAGACCGGCCAGACCATGGCGTATTACGATGAGAGGCATCTGGAGCGATTGAGGGAGATAGAAAGGCTGAAAAAGGAAACTGATCTTCCCCTAAGCTTTCTGCAGGAGCAAAATCGAGCCATTTCACGCACAAAACGCAAAGCAGGGAGCGCCGGGAAGTTGCCGTTCAAAGAGGAATCGCCGGACACTCCGCGCGATCAGCGTCGGCAGGAGATCGCAAAGGCCGCAATCGAAATTTTTTCCCGAAAAGGGTTCCATGAAACGACGGTGGCCGAGATCACACAGGGGCTGGGCATCTCAACAGGCACCTTCTATGTATACTTTAAGGACAAAAGGGAGCTTTTTCTGGAGGTGGTGGACGAGGTTGTGCGTGCTATAGTTGGCGGCATGGCCGTCGAGATAAAGGGCGAGGGCAACCTGTGGCGCAGGTGGGTGATAAGGGCCCGGACCTTTTTTGAAAATTTCGAGCGATATAACGAAATCCTCCACCAGCTCCGGGCGGAGATGACGCACGGAGGATGGCCTAAAGGAAGGGTTGAAGAGGTTTTCCAAAAAATCACAAGCCCTTTGGTGCAGGAAATCAAGCAGGCAGTCAATCAGGGGCTCATCCGGAACGTGGACCCTGAACTTCTGGCCTTTTCCTTGATGGGACTCATAGAGGGCGTGACCTTAAGGTCCAGGTTGGACAACAGGTACACCTTTAACCACCTGATAACTTTCGTTGGCGATATCCTCTTTGTCGGCCTCGATCCCTCTAAAGAAAAAGGGTTCGACATGGAGGGGTCTTCCCAGGAATAGCCTGCAGATAAGTAAAGTCCTGTCATTAAGCGGGGCATGGTTTTTTAAGGGAGCCCGGCAAAGAAAGGAAAGACCGGTTTTCATCCCCGGCCTTTTCGGAAATGCGGAAAATGGAAGCAAGTTGCGCTCCCTGTAATATGGAGAAAACCCTGATGGCAGGCGGGATGGATGATTTCGGCCTTCCGAAAATGGCCGCAATGGGCCTTGGGTGGAGCCTCAGATGAAGCGGATTTCCGAATGATCGAGGCCGTCGTGCAAAATCTCGGCTACGCAGGGCTGTTTCTGGCGAGCTTTCTCTCAGCCACGCTCATCCCTTTAAGCTCCGAGGGGGCGGTGGCCCTAATGGCCGGAGGAAAATTCAACCCCGTCATGATTCTGACGGTGGCCACCATTGGCAATTCACTGGGTGCGCTGGTAAACTACCTGGTAGGGATTTGGGGAGGGCGCTTTCTTTTTTCAAGATACATCAAAATTAAAGACAGCGCCCGGATCAGGGCTGAAAGAACCTACGGCAGATGGGGCGCGCCTATTCTGTTTTTCTCGTGGCTGCCCGTTGTGGGCGATCCGCTCACGCTGGCGGCGGGGGTCTTACGGGTCAACCCAGTTTCCTTTCTCCTTTGGGTTGTGGCGGGAAAAGCCTTCCGCTATTGGGCAATCCTCTGGGGTGTCGGGATATTGGCACCCTGATGCCTGCGGCAGAAATGCCATCGGCCAGGCAGCTTCGGTTTCAAGATGGGCAAAACCCGGACAAGTCATATTAGGATAAGGAAATATCCCATGCACACCGAATCCATCGAACAATGGGCGCACGACCACACCTTCGGGCAGGACGCGAAAAAGTCCGGCGAAAGGCGCACCCTGATGGTCATCTTCATCACCTTGGCCACAATGGCGGTGGAGATAACGGCGGGCATATGGTTCGACTCGATGGCCCTTTTGGCCGACGGCCTCCACATGGGCTCCCACGCCTCGGCTCTTTCCATTTCAGCTTTCGCTTACTACTACACCCGCCGTCACGCCAGTGATGCGAGGTTCAATTTCGGCACCGGCAAGGTCAACTCACTGGCGGCCTTCGCCAGCGCTGTCATGCTGGTCATCTTTGCGATGGTCATGGCCGGTGAGAGCGTGCGGCGTCTTATTTCGCCGGTATCCATCGGATTCGATCAGGCGATCCTGGTGGCTGTCATCGGTCTGATGGTCAACGGCGTCTGCCTTGTCATACTGGGCGGCAGGGGACACTCCCATGACGAGGCCGGAAAAGACGCCGATCATGAAAATGGTCGCGAAAACCGGCAGGAGGCGTGTTCGCACGACCATCACCATCAAAGGCCCAGGGACCACAACCTATGGTCGGCATACCTGCATGTGCTGGCAGACGCCCTTACGTCGGTTTTGGCCATACTGGCGCTTCTGGGCGGAAAATACCTCGGCTTAAACTGGCTTGATCCATTTATGGGCATAGTGGGCGCGGTTCTTGTGGCCCGCTGGTCCTGGGGGCTTTTGCTTTCCTCCGCGCACGTTCTGCTGGATATGGAGGCTCCCGCCCCGATAAGCGGAGAAGTGAAAAACGCCCTCGAGGCCGTTGGCGACAACCGGGTGTCGGACCTTCACGTCTGGGCCGTGGGGCCGGAAATATTCGCGGCGGAAATAGTTCTTGTCTCATCCGAGCCCCAAAGCATTGACGATTACTACGCGCTGTTGCCGAAATCGCTCGGCATCGTCCATTTGACGGTTGAAATCCGCCGGTGCGGCGCCAGCGGCTGCAAGGCCCGTTGGACCCCTTGACGGCGATGAATCCTTGCGGGCAGGCCCTTGTGCAAAAGGCGATAAAAGCCCGTTGCCCCGGCGTCCAGGATACCTTATAAGACAACCACGAGGTTTCAGACATCTTACTTTTCAGGGCAAACGGATACTTCCCATGCAACGGATATTATTAGCTTTTTCATTTCTTTCCTTCTTTCTCCTCACCTTGACTGCAACAGCCTTGGCCGACCAGTTTGAAGAGGCGAAAGCGGCATACAAACGTGGCCAATACGCCAGGGCGCTGGAACTGTTCCGGCCCCTGGCGAAAACAGGTGACGCAGCAGCTCAAAACAACCTCGGCGTGATGTACGCCAACGGCCAGGGCGTCGCAACGGACTACGCCGAAGCGATGAAATGGCTGCGGAAGGCTGCCGAACAGGATGTCGCAGAGGCCCAAAGCAATATCGGGGCGATGTATTATAACGGCCAGGGTGTGGACAAAGACTATGCCGAAGCGGCGGAATGGTATCGCAAGGCCGCTTTGCAGGGGGATACTTCGGGCCAGGTAAGGCTGGGTGAAATGTATGCCACGGGTCAGGGACTCGCCCAAAGCATCACCGAGGCTCAAAACTGGCTCTTAAGGGCTCTTGAAGGCCGTGAGGCGGCTCTTTACCATGACAGGTCCCCAATAAATCTTGGAAACGCGTCTTACTCCAGCCTTTTGACCGGACGGTTCATCCAGGCGGTGGAGACGGCAAGGGAAGGTCTGGCCCTGGATTCCGGGCAGGCATGGATACGTATCAACCTGGCCCATGCTTTGCTCTTGCAGGGCCAGCGTGACGAGGCCATGCGCGAATATGGCCAGTGCAGGACTGGCCATGAAAAAGCCTTGCTGATCGATTTCGAGATACTGAAAGCGCTTTTTCCGGAAAAGGCCGGGCTCATAGCCACTGCGGCACTGGAAATGGGCTTGTAGGCAGGACTCAAAACCGGCGGACGGTTCTTCCTTTTTGGTTTTGTTGAAGGTCGGCTTTCCCCATTGCCGGAAAGGCGAAAATATTATCCCTGCGGCCTCGGCTGCCAATGTAACCTACTGTTTTTCGCAGACTAATCATTGGAAGCGGATGACATGGAAATTGAAAAACGCCTTAAAGGCACGAGGGCGGGGGCGATTTCCCAGGAGCTGTTCACTAACAGCATCCATTTCCCGCTTGCGAACATTTTCCTGGAACTGCTGCTAAAGGGGCCCCTGGCATATTTCAGGGAGCCCGATCCTTACACGATAATATTTTCCTGCTGTGTTCAGGCCATGTTTATCGGGACCTGGAAATATCATGGAAAACCCAGCCGCCGCTTGTTGGGCAACCTTATCGCTCCCGCGCTTTATACGGGCATTGAATTTTTTTTCGAGGGCCCGATTTTTTTCACGGGACCCAACCACGTTGCTTTTCTTGGTTTCGCCTTTACCATAGGGTTGCTTCAGGAAATCGAAGAAAGGGCATCGGGCAAGTCGCATGACGTAATAACGATTTTCATTCATCTTGTGCGTACTTGCATACTGTTGGTCATGTACGGTATTTTCGAGGCCATTACCGAGCCAAAATACAACAGTATCGGAAAATTTCTTTCCAATGACAGCCATCTTTTCGTAGCAATAGTCATACCTTTATTGGGCGTTGTTTTGGGAATGGCCAATGTTACCGCCAATCGTTATTTGAGTCTTTTGCAATACACTGCCGGTCAGCTTAAAAAATATTCCGAATGGCTGTTGGGAAGGCAGCTTTTATCGGCGGCAATCACTGATTCAGAATCATTGAATCTTCAAAGAAAGAGGCGGACCGTTTTTTTCATGGATATACGGGGTTTCACGAAATGGAGCGAAGACAAGTCGCCAGAAACCGTTGTAAACATGTTGAACAACTATTTTGAAAAGGCTGAACAGATATGGAAAATATCTGATGTGATAAAGGTAAAGCATACTGCAGATGAAATAATGGCGGTTTTTCCTGATGAAAAGAGCGCGTTGAAGATAGCCATGACCATCAGCCATGAAATAAACAATTTTTTGAAACAATACGGGCTCTCGTCAGGTGCAGGGGTCCACGCTGGCCATTTGGTGGAAGGCCTGGTCGGGAGCAGGGAGGTAAAGGTTTATGACGTAATCGGGGACACCGTCAACACAGCCAAAAGAATATGCGACCACGCGCTTGGAGGCGAGGTTCTGATCTCTGAGGAAATCCATGACAAGGTAAAGGATATTGAAGTCAATCCCGAACCCAGGTTTTTACAGGCCAAGGGGAAGAGCAAGCCTTTGAAGGTTTTTTCCCTGCAATGAAAATTTGGGCTCTTTCCAGAAAAGTTCATCACGCATAAGGTTACGTGTTCGCGCCGCCTTCGGGTAGCCCGGCCCGCCCCCGAAGCGTTGGCCGCTCAAGGCTTGGATTTTGGTTGAGGGATCATCCTTTTCGTTAGCCAAGCCTCGGACATCTCCGCGATTTTTTCAAGGGTGCTCTCCTTCATGAGAACGCTTCTTGATGCGGGATTTTCCGCCCGTGAGAAAAACGGCTTGGAGGCTTTTTAACGGCGTTTCAGGCGAGGGCGTTGAGGGCGGCTTCCACCGACTCGTCTAGCTGGAAGATGGAGTCGAAACCGGAGACTTCGAACACTTCCTTTATTGCGCCGGTCACGTTGGCGAAACGCACCTGTTTCCCCTTGGCCGAGAGGAGCTTGGCGGTCACCAGAAGGCCCCGCAGGCCGGCGCTGGATATGTACTCCAGGCCCGTGAAATCCGCCACGAAATGGCAGTCGTCCCCTTCGATCAGAACCCGCACGTTTTTTTCGTACTGCGGAGCGGTGACGGCGTCCAGCCTGCCGGTAAGGGTCATGACGGTCGCGCCGCCTGCTTTTTGCGTAAGAATCTCCATTTATGGTTCTCCCTGAATGGTATTCGTCAGCTTTTTTTCATGGTAAGCACTATACGGTTCCGGTCATTGATCCTGTGATATTCGATATTTTCGGTAAGGTTGCGGATGATGGAAAGCCCCATCTCGTCGGGCAGCCCCCCGCTTTCAAGCGGATTGGCGGACGGGCCTCCGCTTTCCCATGTCAGCTCCAGTTTTTCGGTCTTTTCGGAAAAGGCGATGGTTATGTTCAAAGTCGCTGAACCCAGGATCGGCGCGTGGACCTGCAGCATCTCCTCGACAAGCAGAAGCAGGCCGTGCCTGGTCTTTTTCGGCAAAATGTGCTTTTCGCAGAAGGCCTCTATCTCGGCGTTCATGGCATAGAGGTCGTAATCGGGCGAAGTTATGGTCCAGCCGAGGCTCCGTATCCTGTGGATGAAGGCCTTCGTCTTCTCGCGCCTGGGGTTTTCGAAAATCTCCTCCGGCGTCCCTTCCTCGTAAATGCCCCCCTCGTCCATGTAGAGAACCCGGCTCGCCACGTCCCGGGCGAAATCCATCTCGTGGGTTACTATGGCCATGGTCATGCCGTCCTCCGCCAGACGCCGGATGACCGAGAGCACCTCGCTTACCATTGTTGGGTCAAGGGCGGACGTGGGCTCGTCAAAGAGTATTATCTCAGGCTCCATGGCCATGCACCGGGCTATGGCCACCCGCTGTTTCTGGCCGCCGGAAAGCTCGTCGGGATAGCTTTGCGCCTTTTCGGCGAGCCCCACAAGCCGCAGAAGCTCCATGGATTTGCGCTCCGCGTCCCGCCGGTTGAGGCCCTTGAGCTTCATGGGGGCTACGGTCAGGTTTTCCAGGGTGGTCAGGTGATCGAAAAGGTTGAAGGACTGGAAGACCATGTTCATTTTTCGGCGGATTTTGGGCACGTCCGTTTTTTTGTCTAAAATGTCCACTCCGTCTATGTGTATGGAGCCTGCGCTCGGTCGTTCCAGCAGGTTGAGGCAGCGCAGGAAGGTGCTCTTGCCGCTGCCGGAAGGACCGATTATGGCGATGACCTCCCCCTTGTTTATCTCGATGGAGATGTCTTTGAGCACCTCGGTATCGCCGAAGTTCTTGGAAAGGCCCTCAACCGTTATCATGCCGCCCCTCCGTTTCTACGCCTGAGCCTCGGATTGGTCCTCTTGTCCAGGTAGTCAAGCGACAGCATCAGAAACCAGGAAATGGAAAAATAAAGCACCGCCACCATCACAAGCGGAAAAAACGCGTCAAAGGTCCGGCTGCGGATTATGTCGCTGGCCTTGGTGAGGTCCTGCACCGCTATATACCCCACGATGGAGGTCATCTTCACGAGGGTGATGAAATCCCCCTTGTAAACCGGGATTATGCGCCGCACTGTCTGGGGCAGGATGATGGTGACGAAGGTTCCGGCCCTGGTGAAACCCATGGCGATGCCCGCCTCGGCCTGCCCCTTGTCCACTCCCTCTATGCCTGATCGGAATATCTCGGCCACGTAGGCGGCGAAGTTGAGCCCGAAGGCTATAACCGAGACCAGCACAGGGCTTATGTTGACCGAGGCGAAGACGACGTAATAGATCAGCATCAGCAGGACCAGCACCGGAATGCCGCGCAGAACGGAGATATAGACCTGGGCTGGCAGGTTCAGCAGGCGTTTTTTCGACATTCGCATGAAACAGACCAGCCCGCCCAGAAGCGTTCCCAGTATGGTGGAAAACACAGAGATCACCATGGTGGTTTTGAGCCCGTCCCAAATCAGCAGGTATCGGTTTTCCAGTATGATGTTGCTGTGAAAGCTCTCTCCGAGCCCCTTGAAAAACGCGGAGAACGCCCCTTTTTTTTCGGGCGGGGTCGGTTTTTGATATTGGGCTATGTTTTTCTTCAGGGCAAAGGCCACGGAGTGCAGCTCGTGATAGGGATCGGAAAAGGCGATCCGCTTTTTCCTTTCCTCGGTTATGGCTATGGTTGCGCCGACCATGTCTATTTTTTTGGTGGCCGCCGCAGCTATGATGCTGCCGAACTCCATGTCGTCGTACTTGATCCTTTTGCCGATGAACGCGCCGAACCTGTCCAGAAGCTCCACGTTGAAGCCGATCAGCTTTCCGTCCTTCACGATGGCGAAGGGAAGCCCGTTGTCGCCCAGGATTCCCACCGTCAGCACTTCATCGGTGGAAGCGGGGGGGATGACCGGCATGACGGTGTCGCCTTTTTCCATCCAGCGTTTCACCATGTCGTCATACTGGCCGTTTTCCCTTATGTGCTTCAGAAAACGGTTGAACGCGGCCAGAAGCTCCACGCTTTCCTTGTTGAAACCGATGGCAGCCTGGCTGGACCAGAGGGGCTCGCCAAGGACCGCAAGCTCCTTGGCCTCCCTAAGGAAAATGGCCACCTCGTCGTAGGTGTAGACCGCCGCGTCGGCCTTCCCGGATTTGAGGGCCAGTATCATGTCAAAGGGCGTCTTGAAATGAAGCACTGTGGCCTTGGGAAAGGTCTTCGTGGCCCACTTGTCGTGGGTGGTGCCCAAAATGACCGCTATTCGCTTGTCGTATAAATCGTTCACGGAGTACAAAAGCCCGGCGGCGTTTTTATCCCCGACAGGCTTTTTTACGATCATCACCTGCTTGTTGGCGAAATATGGCTCGGAGAAATCCACCGATTTTCTGCGCTCGCCGGTGGCCGTCATGCCGCTTATGATGCAATCGATTTTACCCGATTGAAGGGCCGGAATAAGGGCCATGAATTTCATGTTGAAAAACTCAACGGGCCTTTTTAGCCTTGCCGCAATTATTCTGGCCAGTTCCGCGTCATGGCCCGAAACCTTTCCGTTTTTGTCCACAAAGGAAACCGGCTCGCGGGTGGCGGTAACTCCCACTTTAAAAACCGGCCCCTCGGTGGAGGCCTGGGGGCTTTTGTCCTCGTAGGGCGAAAGATCAGCCTTGAGCCAGCGCCTTTTCATGTCAGAAAGGGTGCCGTCGCTTTTAAGCTCCGCAATGATCCTGTTCAAGGCGGCCAGCATTTCCGGGTCGCCTTTTTTAAGGGCGATGGCCGTGTCCTCGTTGGTAAGGGGTTCGGGAATGATCGTAAATTCGCGGTTCAGCTTCAGAAGATGGATGGCGGTGGGCTCGGAGATCACCACAGCGTCCAGTTGACCCGAACTCATGGCGGCGATTCCGTCCATTACATCGTCAAAGCTCTGAAGGTCGGCTTCGGGAAACCTGGCCTTTGCCACGGCTTCCCCGGTTGAGCCCACCATTACGCCGATTCTGGCGTGTTCGGCGTCCTTGAGCGTCGACAAGGCTGTCTCTTGCCCATTGCAGCCTGCTGTGAAAACGGCGGAAAAAACCGCCAGCAATATTGCTGAAACAAACCTCGCCATGCGAACTTTCCTTACTCTCCTGCCTGGCCGGAAAAATGGCTGGTAAAAAGCGCCTGATGGAACCCGTCACCAAAAACGTTTCGGGACGGGTTCCGATGACAGAAAGACCGATCCTTTATTTCTGCTTGGGCTCGCGCACGAGGGCCGCTATTCCGCCCGTGTAGTAAGGCTCGGAGAAAAGGACTTTTTGGGCCCGCTCCTCAGTGACCGTTATGCAGGCTGCGATCATATCAACCTTGCCTGAGATCAGGGCGGGAATCATCGCACCGAAATCCATGTTGACGATCTCCAGCTTCTTTCCGAGCTTCCGGGCCACGTGCTGCGCCAGCTCGATGTCGAAACCCACCACTTTCCGGGAGGCGTCCATGAATGAAAAAGGCTCGGTGATGGCTGCTGTGCCGAGCCTCAGCACTCCCGCCTCGCCGGTTAAGGGCAGGTCGGGCATGTTCGCCGGAGCGCCGGATTTGGGAAACCACCTCAGCATCATGGAGTCGTATGCGCCGCTTGCCTTGAGTTCGGCCAGAACGCCGTCGATGGCCGTTTTCAGTTCCTTGTTGTCGATGCCCACTGCCACCGCGTAGTTGTCCACGGTTATCATTTCAGGCAGCACCACAAGCCCGCTGTTTTTTGCGGCGATGTTCTTCAGGATGGGCTCGTCATAGGCCGCCACATCCGCCTTGCCGGTTTTTACCGCAAGCGCTGCGTCAAGAACGCTGTTGAAGTACTGGAACTTGGCCTTGGGGAACTTCGACAGAACCAGCTTGTCGGCGGCTGTCCCGGACGGAACGGCGAACTCGCTCTCACTCAGTTGGGAAAGGCTCGTTATTTCGGCCTTGCCCTTGCAGCCCGCAGCGGCCAGCAGCAGCAGTATTGCAATTCCGCAAAAGACAGTCTTCGCTTTTTTGGTCTTCATGACGGTGCTTCTCCTTATTGTGGGTTGCCCGGCAAATCATGCAGCGAAACCGCCTGAAATGAATCGGGGGGGCCTGGTATCCGGGTTCCGATGACTGATCCGGGCGTTAAAATTCATCCCTCGCCATGATCGATTTTAAACCGAAGCCTTATCGTAATCCTTCCCCCATGTAAACAAAATCAGAATAAGGCGGGTCGGCATGTGCTCCCATCCGGGCAAATTCCTTGACAGGATTTCAAAAAAGGGAAAAAAGTAACTATATGTAAAATTGTCCGTAAGGGCTCGATTGCGGCGTTCCCAAATGAATCGGGGCCGCGCCGCGAGCTTTTCCGGTGCGTCCAAAATGACTTCGGAGGCTTCAATGCAGGCCAGGGTATTGATTGTGATCGATCTGTTAAACGATTTCCTCGACCCCAAAGGAGCCCTCTTTTGCGGGGATGAGGCCCGGAAAATAATCCTCCCCGTGAAGCAGAGAATCCTGGAATTCAGAAAGAACGGGGGGCATGTGATCTTTCTGTGCGACGCCCACGCGCCGGACGACCTGGAGTTCGCCATGTTCGCGCCCCACGCGGTGAAGGGAACATGGGGCGCGGAGATTATCAAGGAAATCAAGGAGCTTCTCGACGAGGGCGACTGGTACGACATTATCGAAAAGACGAGATATTCAGGATTTTACGGTACAAACCTCGAAGAAACACTCAACAGGATGGGCATTCCTCCCGGAATTCCCGGCAACCCGGTGGAGGTGGCCGGAGTCTGCACCAGCATCTGCGTAATGGACACGGTGGGCGATCTCATCAACCGTCACATTCACAGCATCGTTCAAAAGAGCCTGGTGGCCGATTTCAACCCTGAGGCACAAAGCGCGGCGTTTTCGCGCATGAGAGACATTTACGGCGCGACGATTGCCGACTGAGGGCCATGAACGAAGAGCCCATCATAAAAAGCCTTCTGGACACGGACCTCTACAAGTACACCATGAGCCAGGCCGTGTGGGGCAGGTACCCGGAGGCGCACGCGGGATACCGCTACCGCTGCCGTAAGGGGAAAGACCTCCCGGAAGGCAGGGAAAGGGAATTCCTTCATGACCTGGAACGCGAGGTGGCGCATTTCTGTTCGCTTGGGCACACCGGCGCGGAACTTGATTATCTGTTCGGGCTCGGCTTTTTCAAGCCGGGATTTCTTGAGTTCCTTCGCCTTTTCAGGCCCAACCCGGACTTTGTGAAATGGGAGATGAACGCGTCGGGCGGGCTTTCGCTCACCGTGGAAGGCTCCTGGTACGCGTCCATTTTTTTCGAGGTGCCGCTTCTGGCCATCATCAGCGAGCTTCATACCCGGTATGAATCGTCTGGCCCGCCTGATTTCACCGAGGCCCGGAAAAGGCTTTCGGGGAAGATCGAAACCCTTAAATCTTACAACTGCTCAGTAAAGGGCAGCCCATGCCGCTTCGTGGACTTCGGCACCCGGCGCAGAGCGTGCTTCGCCTGGGAGAACGAGCTGACGGCCATTATCAAGCGTGAAATTCCGGAGTGTTTCGCGGGCACCTCCAACCTGCATCTGGCCATGATCCATGAGCTGCCGGCGGCGGGCACCATGGCCCACGAGTGGCTCCAGGCCCACCAGCAGCTTGACGTGCATCCAAGGGAGAGCCAGAAGGAGGCCCTCATGGCCTGGGCCAGCGAGTACCGGGGAAAACTCGGAATCGCCCTTTCGGACGTACTGGGTTTTGACGCCTTTCTGGCCGATTTCGATCCGTTTCTGGCAAAGCTCTACGACGGCTGCCGCCACGACTCCGGGGACCCGGTGGCATGGTGCGAAAAGCTCATCGCCCATTACGAGAGCCTCGGCATCGACCCCGCCTCCAAGACGGCGGTGTTCTCGGACAGCCTCACGTTTCCTGTAATGATCGAGCTTCACAGGCGATTTTCGGGCCGGATCAAAACCGCCTTCGGCATAGGTACCAACCTCACCAACGACACGGGAATAGCGCCCCTGGACATCGTGATCAAGATGGTGAGCGTTAACGGTCGCCCCGTCGCCAAGATTTCCGACTCCCCCGGAAAGGGCATGTGCGATGACGGGGCTTATCTGGCGTGGCTCAAGGGCCTTTTCGGGATAACCGGCACCAGCCCGTCTAAAAACGCGAACTGCGGCGTTGCACTTCATCGTTTTTAGACGGGCTTTGCATCTTGCCTTTTTCAATAGGCTGTTACGGAGTGAAATCGACTCCTCTGAATTACATTTCCTCCAGGGCGGTTTTATGGCCGCCGGTATCAAGGAATCCGACATGACAAGCATAACCCTGTTTCCGGGCCGCTACATCCAGGGCAAGGGGGCACTCGCCGGTTTGGGAAGCGAATGCGCAAGGCTTGGAGGCAGGGCCTTTCTCATCGCCTCGCCCAGTGCGCAAAAAAATCTTGCGCCTTCGGTTTTGACGGGCATCCGGGACAAATTAAGGGTCGTTGTGGAGCCGTTCGGGCGGGAATGCTCCGACGAGGAAATTGAAAGGCTTTCGGGCCTCTTCAAAAAAGCCGGAAGCGACCTTGTGGTGGGCATGGGCGGCGGCAAGACCCTGGACGCGGCCAAGGCCGTTGCGCATCTGGCGAAGGCTCCCTGCATCATGGTCCCCACCATCGCCTCCACGGACGCTCCGTGCAGTTCGGTCTGCGTTGTCTACACCCCGGACGGAATCTTCCTTCGGGCTGACTGCCTGCCCAACAACCCCAACGCGGTGCTGGTGGACACCAGGGTCATTGCCGGGGCTCCGGCCCGCTTCCTGGCGGCGGGCATGGGCGACGCTTTGGCCACGTGGTTCGAGGCCGAAAGCTGCCGGATAAAAGGAGCCCCGAATATCGCGGGAGCTGTGGGCTCCATGACCGCCTACGCCCTGGCCCGGCTCTGCTGGGACACAATAAGGGAATACGGCGCATCGGCCCTTTCGGCTTGCGGGGCCGGGGTGGTCACGTCCGCCTTCGAGCGCGTGGTGGAGGCCAACACCCTTTTGAGCGGCCTTGGATTCGAGAGCGCGGGGCTCGCCTCGTCACACTCCATACACAACGGCTTTACGGTGCTTCCCCGGTCGAAGAATTACTACCACGGCGAAAAAGTCGCCTTCGGCGTTCTGGTCTCATTGTTTTTAACCGGCAGGCGCCCCTCGGAAGTTGATCAGGTTTACGGCTTCTGCGAGTCGGTGGGCCTTCCCACGACACTTTCCGATCTCGGCCTTGCCGGGGCCACGGACCAGGACCTCTGCCGGGTTGCCGAAAAGGCCTGCGCCGAAGGGGAGAGCATGCACAACGAGCCCTTCGAGACCTCCCCGGAAGTGGTGGCCGACATGATAAAGGCCGCCGACGCGTGGGGAAAAATGAGGAAAGAGGCAAAATTGCGGGCATGACAACCTTGGATTCGGCGGGGAACTGACTCCGTCCCGGAGATAATCATGGCTGACGATAACTGCATCGTAAGGACGATGACCCACAGGGAAGTCGATCTGGCCATCGACTGGGCCGCAAAGGAAGGCTGGAACCCCGGTCTTTACGATGCAGGCTGTTTTTATTCGGCTGATCCCACGGGCTTTTTCATCGGGCTTTTGGGAAACGAGCCGGTTGCGACCATCTCGGCGGTAAGATATGGGGATTCCTTGGGCATGATAGGCTTTTACATCGTAAAGGAGGAACATAGGGGCAGGGGCTATGGCATTGCGATATGGGAAGCGGCGCTGAAGTATCTCGAAGGAAGAAACATGGGTGGCGACGGAGTCGTGGCCCAGCAGGAAAATTACAAAAAAGCCGGTTTTTTCACGGCATGGAGGAATCTGCGGCATGAAGGGCAGGGCGGAGGGGTTTTCCCTCAAAATCCGGCAATAAAAAGCCTGTCCGATTTTCCTTTTGAAACAGTCGATGAATATGACCGGCTGTTCTTTCCTGAGGGCCGGAGGCTATTCCTTGAAGCCTGGATCAACCAGCCCGGCTGCAAGGCAGTGGGATTTGAAAACAACGGCAAACTCATTGGCTGCGGGGTCATTCGCAAATGCCGCACGGGTTTCAAGATAGGCCCGCTTTTTGCCGACAGCAGGGAAGTGGCCGGAGAGCTTTTCAAGTCCCTGATATCCGGGCTGGGGCCCAACGAGCCGTTCTATCTCGATACCCCGGAAGACAACCGGGACGCCTTAGCGCTGGCGGAGGGCTTCGGAATGAAGGTCATGTTCGAAACCGCAAGGATGTACTCCAGGGAAAAGCCCGATATCCCGCTCAACCGGCTTTACGGGATCACTTCCTTCGAGCTTGGCTGAAAATGATGATATCTTAACAGCGGGCATCCTCCGGGCGGTTCAGGTTGCTTGCAACCGCCTTGTCATAAACGCCTGCGAAGGCGCGGCGGCAGGAGCGCAGGACAAGGTCCAGGCGGGAGGATGCGGGGGGCATGGCGCGAATCAATGCGCAAAGCTTTGGGGAGAGGATGACCGGATGCCCTGATCTGCCGTCAAAAACCGGGCTTACGGCATCGAGTGGGGGAGAGGCCTTTTCCATGAGAAATTTTACCGTTTGAACCTGAACCGGGAAAACGTCCACCGGAAGCACGACGGCCCATCTTTCGGGGTTTATTGACAGAAGCCCTTTTACCAGCGATGAAAACTGCCCGTCCTTGAAATCCGGGTTTTCCACGATTCCGGGAAAATCGCCAAGGCCGTCCCTCACTCTTCGGGCCTCGCTTCCTATCACCGTGGCAACGCTTCCGCACCCGGCATCCATCAGAAGGTTCCGTTGAAGAAGCGCCAGCCGCGCTCCCCCGATTTCAAGAAGGGCCTTGGGAAGGCCCATGCGCCTTCCCTCCCCGGCTGCGAGGATTATTCCGTCAAAGATGATTTCGGCCATTTTGCGAGCTTTTCAGGGTCAGCTTCAAATCTTATCAGTTGGGCCGCTATGCTCACCGCTATTTCGTTGGGGGTGACGGCCCCGATGTTAAGGCCCGCCGGCGAATTGATGCGGCCCGCCTTTTCCTGGTCTGCGCCGTTTTCAAGAAGCCTTTTCAAAAATCCCTTGCGTTTATTGACCGAGGCCATGAGTCCAAGGCTTTTGAACGGCATTTCAAGGGCTTGGCGCACAACCTCGTAATCATGGCTGTGATCCGGGGTCATGACAAGAACATGCGTTTCCGGGCTGAATCCGGCCTCGCCCGAAACCGCCCCGAAGGGTCCTTCCACCCGGCGCGCTCCTCTAAAAGCCGGAAGAGCGAGTCGTTCGGGCCTCTCGTCGTAAACCGCTATCGAAAAGCCGCAGCCTTGCAGAATCGGGCACAGGGCTTCGGCAACGTGGCCCGCGCCGAAAACAAGCACTTGACGTGAAAAGAGGTGGGCATCGAAAAATATTTCCATGCTTCCTCCGCAGGCAAGGCCGCCTGGGTCTTTAAGCTCGAATTTTTCCTTCACGCTTGCGCCTTCCCCACCAAGGATGGCCAGGGCCTTTTGAATGGCTTGGTGTTCGGTTTGCCCGCCCCCTATGGTTCCCTTGCATTGCCCGTCCGTCGTAACTATCATTGCTGACCCCGGTTTTGCCGGGGTGGAGCCTTCGACACCCACAACAGTAAGCAGAACAAAGGGCCGATGCTCCGCGCAATATTGGGCGGCAAGGGCGAAAATTGAATTTTCGGGCGAGTCCATCCCCGTTCCTCCATTCAATAAGGCCGCCAAGGGCGGACTTTCTGCAAACACGCTTATTGGTTGTTACGGCGCAAATTTTTTGGTATCTCAATATCATCATCATTGCCAACTATAAAGCAATCTTACGCGATATCGAAAGAGGAGTCCCAATCCTCGTGAAAAACCAGGTTCCCCACATAGGCGAGTCCTTGCCAAGGGCCGACGCACTGGCCAAGGTGACAGGCCGGGAAAAATACGCCACGGATTTCTACGACGAAGGCTTCCTCTGGGCTGCGGCCAAACGCGCGGGAATCCCACACGCCAAAATTTTGAGGATTCACACGGCGGAAGCTGCGGCGCTTCCTGGCGTATTCAAAATCCTTACCGCGAATGACGTTCCCGGAACCAACCGCCAGGGAATAGTGGTGAAGGACCAGCCGGTTATTGCCGATGAAATTGTTCGCCATTGCGGCGATGCTGTGACCCTGGTTCTTGGGGAGGACCGCAAAACCCTGGAAAAGGCCCTGGACCTTATAAGGGTTGATTACGAGCCCCTTCCGGTTGTTTCAGGCATGGATATCGCGCTTTCAAAGGATGCGCCGGTGCTTCACCCTTCCTGCCCCGGCGGAAACGTCTACGCCGACCGCGAGCTTTCCGTGGGTGAGGCTGAAGACGCCCTTTCAAAATGCCACGCCGTGGTTGAGGGCGTGTTTGAAACCCCCATGCAGGTTCACGGATTTCTGGAAACCGAAAACGGCACTGGCAGGATGGGCCAGGACGGCGTAATCACCCTTACTGTCTCCACCCAGGCCCCTTTCCGGGACCGCATGGAGATCGGCCACGCCTTAGGGCTTCCTTTTAGCGGCATCAGGATCATAAATCCTTACCTTGGCGGCGGCTTCGGAGGCAAGGACGGGGCCACTGTCCAGTGCCTTCTGGCCCTTGGGGCCATGAAAAGCGAGGGAAGGCCCGTAAAAATGTGGTGGAGCCGGGAGGAAAGTTTTTTTTCCGGCTACAAGCGCCACCCTGCAAAAATGCATTACAGGCTTGGGGCGGACGCAGATGGAAGCCTTGTGGCGCTTGCCTGCGAGCTTGATTACGACACCGGGGCTTACGCCCACCTGGGCGGCGAGGTTTTAAACGCTGGAATCGAACACGCAGGGGGGCCCTACCGCATTCCCCACACAAAAATCCGGGGCCGGGCAATCTACACAAATAACCCCATAGCAGGGGCCATGCGGGGCTTCGGGGCGGCACAGGCGGCCTTTGCCATGGAATCCATGATGAACCTTATGGCGGCAAGGCTTAACATGGACCCGCTGGCCATAAGGGAGAAAAACGCCCTGGTGCGCGGCGACAGGCACCCATCCGGGGCCTTTATCACCACGTCCAACGGCCTTTCCGCCTGCCTTGAAGGCGTAAGAAACCATCCTTTGCGAAAAAGCGCGCAAATCTGGAAACAAGAGGCCGGGCCGCACAAAAAGCGGGGGATCGGGGTTTCCTCTTTTTTTCAGGCAATGGGCTACGGCAGGGGCGTGCCGGATAACGCCATAGCGAAACTTGAGATTAAAAAAGACGGCACTTTCATAGTTTATAACAGCGTATCGGATATGGGCCAGGGAAACGCGGCCACGTATCTTCAGATAGCGGGGGAAATCCTGCGCCAGAGGGCGGGCGACATGGAGCTTGTGCAGCCGGACACCTTTCGCACCCATCCTTCCGGGTCATCCTCCGCCAGCCGCACCACCTTCACCTACGGCAGGGCTCTTATGGGCGCCTGCGAAATAATGAAGAAAAAGCTCCTCAACCGGGCGGCCCTGGTCATGTTCATCACGGACGACTCCGGCTTTGCGCTTCTGCCCGGAAAGGTGCGGCACATCCCCTCCGGAAAGGAAGTCCCCTTGAAGGTCATTGCGGGGGTTATGGGCGATGAGGACAGGGTTGTCGTGAACGAGTTCATGGTCCGCGTTCCCAAGGACCCTTTTACGGGGGACATGGCGAGCACCCACGGTTTTCCTCACAACATTTTTTCATACGCGGCCCATCTGGCCCGCATCGAAACAGACCTTTTGACCGGCGAAGTCAAGGTCTGCGATTATCTGACGGTCACGGACGCCGGGCGGGTGCTGAACCCTATGGTTTACGAGCAGCAGATTCACGGCGCGGTGGCCCAGGGGCTCGGCTACGCTCTGACAGAGGCCTGCATCGTAAAAAACGGCAAAATCGAAACCCCGGACCTTGCAACCTACATCATCCCGACCTCGCTGGATTTGCCCGACATGGAGTCGGTGTCCATAGAGACCGAGGAGGCCGAGGGGCCTTACGGCATGAAAGGCGTGGGTGAAATAGGTATGCTGCCACCCCTTCCGGCGGTGGCCTGCGCGCTAAACGATGCTTTGGGCGCGTTTCCGCACCAAGCGCCCTTTACCGGCGAAAACGTAAGCCGTTCAATGGAAAAGGCTTATAATCCATGCTGATAAAGTTCACTTTAAACGGAGAGCCCATTAACATTGAAGCCGCCGCCGAACGGCGGGCAGTGGACCTTCTGCGGGAGGACCTTGGTCTCACTGGGGTCAAGGAATCCTGCGGATCAGGCGAATGCGGGGCCTGCGCTGTGCTTTTTAACGGCGAAAGCAGGCTTTCCTGCCTCATGATGGCCTGCCAGCTTGAGGGAGCAATCATTACAACCGTGGAGGGCCTTGCCTGCGGCGAGGAACTGCATCCGCTCCAGGACGCCTTCATCCAAAAAGGGGCGGTGCAGTGCGGATACTGCACCCCCGGAATGCTCATTTCCGCCGCCGACCTTCTAAGGCGCAACCCCAAGCCCACCCGCCCGGAAATACGAACCGCCATTAGCGGGAACCTTTGCAGATGCACGGGGTATCAAAAGATTGTGGATGCAGTCGAGTCAGCCGCCGAAAACATGGAAGCCTGCACCCCGGCTGTCTTCCCGGAAAAAGCGATGGGGAGCCAATTGAAATGACAGTGCATTTTCCCGAAGACATAAAAAGCGCCCTTGACCTTTTCGATATGTTTCCAGATTCGCTTTTGTGGGCGGGCGGAACCGATTTGATGGCGGAACTGCGTGCAAAAAAGCGCCCTGCCCCGGAATCCGTAATCTTTTTGGAAAAAGTGAAGGAACTCGCGGAAATCCGTGATGAGGGCGTCTCCATATTCATAGGCGCGGGGGCAAGGCTCTCCGGCATAGCGGAAAATAAACTTATTCTTGATTCAGCCCCGGTTCTGACCCAGGCCCTTTGCGCCCACTCGTCCCCGCCAATAAGGAACATGGCCACCCTTGGCGGCAACATCTGTACTGCCTCCCCTGCGGCGGACGCGGTCCCGCCCCTTTACGTGCTTGGGGGCGAACTTTTGCTTCAAAAAAAGGATGCTTCCAGAAAAGTTCGCGCCGGGGATTTTTTCCTTGGCCCAAGAAAAACGGTGCTGGAAAAAGGCGAGCTATTGACCGGCGTGAGTTTCCCCAAGCCTCCCCAAGGCTCTGTACAGTATTTCGAGAAGGTGGGGCAGAGAAAGGCCCTTGCCATCGCCATAGTCAGCATGGCGGCAATATTGACCACGGACAGCGGGGGAAGGGTCGAAAAGGCCCGCTTTGCATGGGGAAGCGTTGGGCCGACCGTGGTTCGCATCCCGGAAACCGAGGCGATATTCGAGGGCAAAAAACCAACCCATGAGCTTTTCCGGCAGGCTGCCGAACTCGTAAAAGATTCCGTGCGGCCCATTGACGACATAAGGGCAAGCGCGGCCTACCGCAGCCAGGTTGCCGGAAACCTTGTTTTGCGCCTTTTGCCGGATCAGGTTTAAAAGCCGCCTGTCAGCGGGTCTTTTCCCAGTCAGCGTATATAAAGTCACGGATTTTTTTCGCCCGGTCGGTGTGAAGGACAAGGCCCTCCCAGTTGGGACGCCCCATAATCTTGTTCAGCATAAATCCGTCGCTGTCGTACCACCTTGGAAAAAGCCCGCCCATAAAATACCCGCGCTTCCTCAAAGCCTCAACGATTTCGAGGTTCCATGGCTCGGCCAGCCTCACCCAAACCTGGATGATCTCAAGACGGTTTTCCGTGGCAAGTTTTTTTTCAAACCCGTCAAAGGCCGCTTCAAAATCGCGCCCTGAGCGGTTTATGAAAATCCTGGCAACCGAAGCAAAATCGAAAACCTGCTTCGCAAATTCCGTTTTCACATCAGGAAGGGCTTCTGTTGGGGATTCAAGGGTCCGCTTATCGTCCAGGCCTTCATATAAAAACCTTAGTTCCGCATCATAAACCGGCGGCAGGAAAACAGTATGCGGTGAAGGCTTTACAGTCTTATACCCCACCACCGAGCCAACCCTTCCGGATGCGCTTTTTTCCTTGTCATAGGCGCTTGCGGGCATGAGATCAAGCTCTATGCCCGTCTCCACGAAGCCCAGCCTGCCGATGAGTTTCTGTATGCCATCGTGATTGGCAACGGCCTCCCCCCAGATGCCCTCCACGGGAAGGCCCTTTAGGCCCTCCGGCTCGAAAAAGAGCCTGCTCATAAGGCGCGTGGTTATGCCGTAGTTGCGGTACTCCGGGAAAACCAGGCCGGAGCCGGACTCGTAGATGTTTTCATAGGGCGAGTTCCTGAAAATCGCCGTCATGCCTATAACCCGGCCCTGGGGATCACGGGCGCTCATTATTATGATTTCCCGCCTGGCGCAGCTTTCGGCAAGGGCTTTGGGATCATAGTAGGTTCTAACCGGGTACTGGTCGCCGTAAACCGCCAGAAAAAGGTCGCGGATATATGGAGCATCCTCCGGCACGAAAAGGCCCACCGTAAAGGGGCTTTCGGATTTTTCGTCACTCATTTTTGCGGGTCCTTTTCATAAGAAGCGGGGTGAGCAAGGCCCCCAGAAGGGAAAGAGCCGCCGCCGCCGGATAAATGGCCCCGTAGCCCGATTTTGCTAGCAGAAATCCAGCGATCCAGGGGCCCAAAATATATCCTGCGTCAATCATCTCAAGCATCATGTTGGTGTTGTAGGTGCGAAGTTTCGGGTCTGAAAGATCGAAGATGAGAGCCCCAAGAACAGGCATCAGAAAGCCCCATCCCAGGCCAAGAAGGGCTGCGCTGAAAAAAAAGCCGTAAGCCCCGGCGGAGCGCCCCAGAAAAAAGAAGGACGCGGCAAGAAATACGAGGGAGCCGCCCGCAATGTGGGCCTTGCTTATTTTATCCATAAATTTTCCGCCGAAAAGCCGCACCGTTATCATTACAAGGGTGTAGATGGTGAAAAAAAGCCCGGCGTCCGTTATCCCTATGGATTTTGCGAATCCCTTCACGAAAAAAAAGGTCATGGTGGACCCTGTAAAGGTGGCCATGACCAGGAAAAACATGGCGAGCATGGCGGGGTCCTTGAAACCGGCCAGAATCTCGCCGCGTGAAAGCCTGGCATAAGGCGCTGGTGACGGCCCTTGCGCGGTTTTCCGGCCTTTTTCAACCACCCAAAGCATGGGAAAAATCAATAAAAGGACCAGGGCGGAAAAGATATAGATATTTGACTGGCTTACCCCAGCCCCCAGGAGCCTTTCGCAAAGGGGCGGAAAAACCGCGTATGGAAGAAGATTGGCGAGGGTCAGGATGCTGTAGGCCTGTCCGCTTTTTCCTTTCGGGATCACGTCAACCACAAGGGCCATGAGGGATGTTAAAAGCAGAACGAAAAACAGGCCGTGAACTATCCGCAAAATGAGCAGCCCGGTAAAACCCTGTGTAAGGGCGTAGGCCCCCATCGAGCATGATATTCCCAAAGCCGCGAAGGCGAGCCATTTCACAGCGTTGTTCCTGTGGATATAAGGGCTTATGAAGGGCCGCACTGTTATGGGAACAAAGTTGAAGGCGGCCAGAAACATTCCAACCGTATCGGCGTCAAAGCCGATTCCGCCAAGGTACTCCAGAAAGTTGAAAAAAACCGCCTGGTTGGAAAGGGCCAGAAAATAAATGGCCATGGCGAAAACAAAGCCTTTGGTGAATAGAGGCTCGGAATCAGGCTCTGCGGGTGAGGCTTCTTGCATGGATCGGCCTTTTGGGAACACATACCGCTTGGGTTTGCTGTCTTAACGTTTGGATGGAAGGATTTCCCGCATACCTCTTACCAGTTCCTCCATGTCCTCCATTGCGCCGAACGACACCCTTATGAAGTTGGGAAACCGGAAGCCCGTCATGGTGCGGATCATGAGGCCCTTTGCCATTAGTTTCCGGTAGGCCAGGCTGTCGCTCATGGGAAGCCTTGCCATCATGTAGCAGCCCTGGCCTGAAACCAGAAAAAGGCCCATTTTGCCGAATTCCCGTGTAAGGTAGTCGCGGGCCTCCCGCACGGCCTTTCTGGTGGCAGCAACGTGATGGTCCGCGTTCACCGCCTCTATGGCCGCCACCTGGGCAAGGGTATTGACCGAATACACCACGCAGGTTTTGCGGATTATGTCCACTATTTCGGGGGCTCCGCAAAGGTAGCCTATGCGCAGCCCCGCAAGCCCGTACATCTTGGAAAAGGTTCTGAAGCTCACCACGTTGGGATAAAGCCCGATCAAATCCATTGCGTCGGGAAAATCATCCTCCTCAACGAATTCCAGGTAAGCCTCGTCCACCACCACTATGGCCCGGCGGTCAACACGGTCAAGGAAATCCGTAAGCCTCTTTTTGCTCCAGTAGGTTCCCGTGGGGTTATTCGGGTTGCACACGAAAAAAATCTTGGTTCGCTCGTCGGCTGCGGTGAGCATGGCCTCGTCATCGAAGCCGTAGTCCCTAAGCGGCACGCAGCGGGCCTCGTACCCGGAGAAGCGGGCCACCCACTCGTAAACCGCAAAGGTCTTGTCTGCGGTAACGATGTTGTCGCCCTCCTGGCAGAAGGCCTTTATGACGAAGGCTATGACCTCGTTTGCGCCGTTTCCCACCAGAAACTGGTCGGGGTCCAATTTAAAGCGCGCTGCCAGAAGCTGCCTGAGATGAAAGGCGTCGCCGCTCGGATACACCGATGCCTTCACGGTGGGAAACTTTGTTATGGCTTCCCGTGATTCGGCAGGCGGACCAAGCGGATTTTCGTTGTTGTTCAGGCGAAGGAGCCGTTTTACGCCGTAATACTCCATCAAAACGTCGTCCGGCTTGGACGGGATATAGGCCTCGAAGCATTTGACATGGGCCGGAACCAGCCTTTCGAGATCGGGCATACGTGAATTCATGGCCGCTTCCTCACAGGCTGAAAAGGACTATATCGCCGTGGCCGGCATAGGGCATGACAAGGCGGGGGACAAAGCCTGCGTCCATAACAGGGCTTATCCATTCGGCCTGCCAGGGTCTTCCCAGATCGAGGCTGAAATAGACGCCGCCCGTGCTTTCCGGCCCAAGGGCCGCGATATGGGCCGCCAGGTTCTCCCTTACGTCCTTTCCACGGGAAACGGGCCATAATGTGGCGGTTTTTCGGGACCGGTCAATTTTGGCGAAAAGAACCGATGGCTGCGCCGCATGGCTTTCGGTAAGGCCGCTTTTGAGGATTTTTCGAGGAAGCGCCAAAAGCCCGTATTCCTCTTTCAAAAATGGTTCAAGCCTTTCGTCGGCCCATACCGAGCTTCCGGGGTCCTCGTGCATCTGCCGGAAATAATGGGGAATGCTCCGCAAGGCCCCGTCAAGGCCGGTTATGGGCAGCTCGCCTATGAGCTCGAAGTAATGGACCGGCAGGTCATGGTTGGGCCTGCGGTTCAAAAGGCCGAGAACCGGCAGTTTCGCAAGGCTTTCAAGGCAGCCGTTCAACAGCCCCTCGCAAAGGGCGGAATCGGCTTCCTCAGTAAGGATGTAAGGCCCAAGGCATTGCGCGGTTTTTGCTCCCGCCGTCCATTCCCACTCGATGCCCCCCAGAATCTCCCCTCCCTGGCTGACGGCGATGAGGGCGCAGCTTTGCCCGTGGCGCAGCATGTCCGCAAGCATTCCGGGATGGGCGAAAACCCTGGGTACCTCTTCGGGCGGATAAACAGCGGCCACGGATTCGGCGAGAAAAAAGGCCTCCTCCGGCTCAGGCGTCCGAACGGTGAAGGAGTCCGATGGCTTCGGTCGCTCTCTGCTATCGGCTTTTGCCTTCTCGTAGTTCTTTTCCTTGGTGAGGATGAGGGTGATTTTGTCGTCACCGCCGGTTTCCACGGAAAACCGGTCAACCATGCGGGAGGCGATGAGAAGCCCAACCTCGTCCAGACCCTGTTCGTCGGAGATGTCAACTCTTGAAGTCAAGTTGAAACTGTGAAGCGGAAAATGCCTTGCGGAAAACCCGAACTCAATATTGACGCATGACCCTCCCCATGAAGAGCGGATGGAAAGCTCCTGGCCGGGGCTTGTGCGGCACAGGTACATGAAGATTTCCTCGGTGGCCATCCCGACCCGCATGGACTCCTTCTGGCCGAGTCCCAAGGCAGTTGAGCTTTTTTCCGTCATGGCCCTTGCCACGGGAAAAAATTCCGGGCTGGCCGGGACATCCAGGCGGATGATGGGATTTTTCATGATTCGGAATCCTCGCTAATGCAGTAAAACTGAGCCGGTTTCAATCCTGTTAGCAGCCCGTTTAAAAAGGCCGGATATAACGCCTGGATAAAACGATGAAGCGCAAGGAGAGCGAGAAGCCAATGAGAAGCGTACCCGCCCAAGAAATCGCAGAGTTCTTGGGCTAAATCAGGATGTTCGTACGTGACCGAAATTGGCTTCGATGCACGACACCGCGATTCGCGTTTTAGCCAGGCGTTAGCGTTTTTTTCTTTTCAGCATGATCATGCGGTTGCCCGTTTCGGTGGCGGGTTCGTAATGCACGCTGTCCATCACCTTCTGCATCAGAAAAAGGCCTATCCCGCCCACGGGCTGGTTTATGTCCGCCTTGCCGTCGTATTTTATGCGCTTGTTCTCGAAATCAAAGGGCCTGCCGAAATCGGTTACAATAACCCTGATTCCGCCCGGAAAGGCCCCAAGCGTCACCTCCATTCGGTTATCGCTCCTGCCCCCGTATGCGTGGTCAATGACGTTCACCACGGTTTCCTCGAGGGCCAGGTTCACCTGCTTCATCTCGTCTTCGGAAAGCCCTGTCTCTTCCCTTAAGGCTGCGGTGAACGCGAAAAGAGGGGCAAGGGAAGAAAGGGATGCCGGAATCTCCATCGTAAATACCGGCCCGGTCTCCTCGATGGAAAACTGCACTGTCCTGTTGAGAACCTCGGTCGGGCGGCCCACGCAAAGCACTGTTATGTCGTCGTTTTGCGCCGCGTCACCCGTGAAATCCTTTACCGAAGCCAAAAGGTTATTGGCGAGGGAGCGGCTGTCGCACGATTTCACCGATAAAAGGGAATCAGTCAGACGGGCGTTTCCGAAAAGGGCGCGCTCGCCGTTCATGGCCTCTGTTACGCCATCAGTATAAAGCACCAGGGTTTCGCCGGGATTCAGATTAAAGGGTGTAGACTCGTAATAAACTCCGGGAACCGCCCCGAGCGGGGCCTGCCTGGAAACGGGAAGCTCCTTCACCTGGCCGTCGGCGGTCACCAGTACCGGCGAATTATGGCCCGCGCAGACAAAGCGGCCACGGCCCTTTCCAAGGTCCATCTCGCCGTAGAGCATGGTTACGAAATTGCAGGAGGCGTTATCCTGTTGCAGAATCATGTTGACCCGGCGGATCACTTCCTCCGGCGTGCTGGTCTTTTTGGCGAATTCCCGGACGAGAATCCGCGCCATTGCCATGAAAAAGGCCGATGGCGCACCCTTTCCGGCCACGTCTGCCACAAGAAAGCCGATTTTTTCGCCTGGCAGCCTGAAAAAATCGTAGAAGTCCCCCCCGACCTCGGTCGCAGGTTTTATGATGGCGTAAATATCAATTTTTTCGGCAAGTTCAGGGAAGGGCGGAAACTGGGTGGGTAAAATATCCTTCTGGATTTCAGCCGCTATCTGAAGCTCCTGCAGGTAGCGCTCCTTCTGGGATGTCTCTTTCTCAACCGCCTTCAGCTGGCTCACCACCGCCTCGCCAAGGGCGTTGAAGGCCCCGGAAAGCTCGCGTATTTCCCGCGCCCCCCTTTTTGTGTCCAGGACCTCGGAATAATCGCCCATGGCGTAATGCCGGGCCTGATCCACCAGCTTGCTTATGGGGGAGGACATCATGGAAGATATCCACATGATATAAAAGACGATTCCGGCCATGATAAGGGCTGCGACCACCGCCATCTTCTGCCTTAGCTCTATCATCGGCGAGAGGAGTTCGTCCCTGGGATACCAGACCACCAGGGTCCAGCCGGTGGCGGGTATGGAGGTTTTCACAACCCAGTTGCGGCTTGGGGTTCTTTCGTGTTCGATTTTTTCGCCGCCGCCTTTGGCCTGGGGCTCCTTCAGGATTTCCCTGAGTTCGGCCACGAATTTGGAGTCTGCGAACTTTTCCTCCCAGAAAGGCCTTTCTGAAATAATCCCTTTTTCGGGATGAGCCACAAGCCGCCCCGTTGCGGTTACAATAAAGGCGTAGCCGGTCTTGCCCACCGTGATGCCCTGGACCCGCTTCACCAGATGGGCGAGGGATATGTCGGCGGTGGCGATTGCGGTCACCCGGCCCGCAGTTTTGACCGGGGTGCTGTAGGTGGTCATGAGTACGTTGCCGCCCCCCTCGTCAAAATAGGGCTCCCCCCAGACAGATTTTCCGCTTTTCAATGGCTGCCTGAACCAGTCCCACCACTGGTAGCTGTAATCCTTTACAGCCAGAGACTGGTAGGCAAGATCGTTTTTGTTTTTGCGGTAATAGTAGGGGGCGTAGGTTCCGAGGGGGTTTTCCCCGGGAACCGTGGCCACGGTGCTGCCGTAGATGTCCGGATTCCTTTTGAGCATACCCTTGATAAGGTCGTGGATGAATCGTTCCCCACCGGCGGGCGCGGCCTCCAGGCCTCCGGCGAGTCCTTCCGCAGCCTGCCGCCCGGTCTCGAACACGAACTCGAATTCCATGCTCTGCGCCCTGGAAAGCTCGTAGACCTCGCGGGTTATCTGGGCAAGGACGGTGCGTTCGGTATCCTTCAGGCCAAAAAAGGCAAGCGCCCCGAACAGCGAGAGCATGGCCGGGATAAGGCCCAGGAGGAGCCTGTATTGTATTCGCATTGAAGCCCCTGACGCCGAAAGGGTGGAACAGCTTTACGCCAGGGCTTCCAGGCTCTTTGTCACCGGAATTATGCCCGCAAAGCCGCTTAGGTCCATAACCTCGGAAACAAAGGGGCTGGGATTCACCAGGCACATGGCTCCATCTGTCGCCTTCAAGGCCTTGAAAACCATCAGAAGCACCCTAAGGCCCGCACTGCTCATGTAATCGACACCTGAAACATCCAGGGCTATTTTGGCTTCGCCAGCCCCGACCCGGCCCATTGCGTCGGCCTGCAACGCGGGCGCGGTGGCAGCGTCAACGCTTCCTGATATTTCAAGCACTGTCCATCCTTTTAAGCTTGCTGCGTTTACTTTCATTGCATTCTCCGTATGGCGGCAAAAATCAGCATGGTGAGCCTGGCCGGATTCTCATGGTTCCGATCGGCGTATTCTATGGCATGGGCGATCTTTCCGTCCAGCTAAAAACGCCCGCTCCTTTTTCAGCATGCGATGGCCTTTTGCTTTGGGGGCCTGCCGGATGGCGCAGGATGTGACGGATTCTCCTTGCCCCTGGGGATTTTCCTGGATTTGGAGACGTCTTTGAGTGTAAAAAGGGGGCCAACTCAGTGAAAAACAAGTCGGCCCGTCATGCGGCCTGTCAAGAGAAACCGCATGGTGAAGATCATTGTGCCGGAAAAATTTGGGCGGCTTCGCCCCATGAAAACCCGAAATTTATGGAAATAGCCAGTATGAACGGGGAAAAGGCCTTGACGCATCAAAGCGGGTTCTGGGGGGAAACGACGGCCTTTCTGGCCCTTTTTCTCGATAACCTGGGCGTGCTCGTCTTCATGGGTGCGATACTCATGTTCACGTTCAATTTTCCGGCGGACATAATCATGAAACGCATGATCCCCGGATCGGCGGCGGGGGTCTTTTTCGGGGACCTCGTCTACACCTGGCTCGCCATACGGCACTCGAAAAAAACGGGCCGCCGGGACGTCACTGCAATTCCCTTAGGTCTCGATACGCCGTCCTCAATCGGCATCGCCTATGCGGTTCTCGGCCCGGCCTACATCGCCACTCAAAACGCCGAACTCACCTGGCAGATAGGCATGTGCACCCTTTTCATGATCGGGGTGGCCAAGGTGATCTTCTCTTTTTGCGGCAAGTGGGTGCAGAGGGTGGTTCCAACGGCTGGGCTTCTGGGTTCGATAGCGGGCATTGGCCTCATGCTGCTGGGCTTTTTGCCCCTTCTGGAGATTTTCAGCGAGCCGGTGGTGGGCATGGTGGCGCTCGGCATCATTTTTTCTGTGTTTCTGGGAAAGATGCGGCTTCCGGGACGGATTCCGGGTGTTCTGGTTGCGGTTCTGCTGGCGACGGGAATCCACTTTTTTCTGGGATACAGCGGCCTGCTTTCCGAATTCAGCGCCCCGTCATTTGAAATAACTCCTTCCCTTCCGGTTTTTTCAGCCTCGTTTCTCCACGCCCTCCCCCAAAGCATCCCGTATCTTCCCCTGGCCATCCCCTTCGGGATATTGACCATCATCGGTGGAATCAACAACACCGAAAGCGCCAGGCTGGCGGGCGATGAATACAGGACCAGGGACATCCTTCTGACCGAGGCCATAACGTCCCTCATCGCAGCCTTTTTCGGGGGCTGCGCCCAGACCACTCCGTATATCGGGCATCCCGCCTATAAAAAAATGGGCGCAACCTGGTGGTACACCCTGGCGACCGCGCTCCTGATCGGGATTTTTTCCCTTACAGGCATGCTTTCCCTTATCGCCGGGCTCATTCCAAGGGCTGTCCTGGCTCCCGTATTCATCTTCATCGGCTTTGAAATAATACACCAGGCATACAGGGAATCTCCGCCGGAGCATTCCCCCGCCGTCAGCTTGAGCTTCATGCCGGTCATCGCCAACCTTGTAATCATCATCCTGGGCCAGTTTCTGGGCGCGCTTTCCGTCACGCAGGACAAGCTCCCGGAACGGCTCCAGCTGATGCTCAACACCCTCACCGTTCTCAGCAACGGGTTCATCCTGACCGCCCTTTTATGGGGAAGCCTGCTGGCCTTTCTGATCGACCAAAGGCCAAGGCTCGCGGCCCTGTGCGCCTTGGCCTGCTCGGCTTTCACGCTTTTCGGCGTTATCCATTCGGTGCTGCCCACGGGCGCGGTTTACCTGCCCTGGACGATGCAGGGCGCTTTGCACTATTCCCTTGCTCTTTCCTATCTGTTGCTTGCCTCAATTTTCATGGTGCTGCGCAAGGATTGAATCTTTTAGCCCAGCCTGAAAAATTGAAAGTGCGGTTACAAGGGTAAGTTTCGTGTTATACTTTGCCTTGACTCAAAGCTCCAAGGGCCTGCGGACCGGCCCTTTGATCGATGATCGGATTTTGGTTGCGCATCGGGGACTTGCATGAAGATCACTCGCAGAAATTTTCTGAAAGCCCTGGGCGGGGCGACCGCCGGGGCACTTGCCGGTGCTGCGACTTCGGAAGCCGTCCACTCCATTCCCGTATCCGAAGACCGCTTGAAGGACGCGGTTTCAACCACGTCGGTCTGCCCCTACTGCGCCGTGGGTTGTGGCCTTATAGTCAAGACGCTGGACGGGAAGGTGGCCCAGGTGGCGGGCGACCCGGAGCATCCCATCAACCAGGGGGCCCTGTGCTCCAAGGGCGCGGCCCTTTTGCAGACGGCAAACAGCCCCGGACGACTGACAAGGGTTCTCTACCGTGGGCCGGGCAAGGACCGGTGGGAGGAAAAATCCTGGGAATGGGCCCTGGCCCGGATAGCGAAAAGGATAAAGGAGACCCGCGACGCCACCTTTGTGAAGGAAAAGGACGGGGACACGGTAAACCGCACCGAGGGGATAGCCTGCCTCGGGGGGGCATCGCTGGACAACGAGGAATGCTACCTCTACTCGAAGTTCGCCAGGAGCCTCGGAATCGTCTATCTGGAACACCAGGCCCGAATCTGACACAGCTCCACGGTCGCCGGTCTGGCGGCCAGCTTCGGCAGGGGGGCCATGACCAACCACTGGATAGACATAAAAAACGCCGACGTGGTCATGGTCTGCGGCTCAAACGTGGTGGAGAATCACCCCATAGCCGCGAGGTGGCTCCAGAAAGCCAGGGAGAACGGGGCGAAAATCCTTTCAGTGGACCCAAGGTACACCAGGACATCCTCATTCGCCGACCATTACTGCAAAATCCGCTCAGGAACAGACATTGCCTTTGTGGGGGGCATGATAAACTACGCCCTGGAAAAGGGCCGCATCCACCGGGATTACGTGGCCGCCTACACCAACGCGTCCTTTATCGTTTCCGAAAATTTCGTTTTTCACCAGGGCCTCTTTTCGGGCTTCGACCCGGCAACGAGAGCGTACGAGAAGTCCTCCTGGGCCTTTGAGACGGATGAAAAAGGCGCGCCCAAGAAGGACCCAACGCTTACCCACGAGCGGTGCGTGTTTCAGCTTCTGAAAAAGCATTTCTCCCGCTATGACCGCGAAACCGTATGCAACGTTACCGGTTCGCCGGTTGGGGATTTTGAAAAAACCTGCGACATATTCACATCCACATGCGCGCCCGGCAGGGCAGGGACCTGGCTCTACGCCATGGGCGCCACCCAGAGCACCCACGGCACTCAGAACATAAGGGCCTACGCCATCCTTCAACTTCTTTTGGGCAACATCGGGTTGGCCGGAGGCGGGGTAAATGCGCTCAGGGGGGAGTCCAACGTGCAGGGGTCAACCGACATGGGCCTTCTGTACAACGCCTTGCCCGGATACCTTGCAAGCCCGGAGCAGAAGGACAAGACCCTCGAACAGTACCTCAAAAACCGAACGCCGGTAAGTCTTGACCCCGAATCGGCCAACTGGCTTTCCAACACGCCCAAGTACATGGTTTCCCTTTTAAAGGCATGGTACGGGGATTTTGCCGGTCCGGAAAACGAGTTCGCGTTTCAACTCCTGCCCAAGAGAAGCGGAAACTGCTCGTATCTGCAGCTTTTCAGGGCCGTGGCCGAAGGCCTGGTAAAGGGGCTGATCCTGTTCGGACAGAACCCGGCGGTGAGCGGCCCCAACGCGGGACAGGAACGACAGGCGCTTTCCCGGCTTTCCTTTCTGGTGGCGGTTGACCTGTTTGAAACAGAAACAGCGGCTTTCTGGAAACGTCCGGGCCAGGACCCCCGGGAAATTTCCACAGAGGTGTTTTTGCTTCCGGCCGCCTTTTCGCTGGAAAAGGAAGGCAGCATCTCCAACAGCGGCAGATGGGCCCAGTGGCGGTATCGGGCCGCAGACCCGCCCGGAGAGGCCAGGCCGGACCTGTGGATACTGGACGCCCTGCATGAGGCCGTGAAAACCGAGTACGGGAAAGGGGGCGTTTTCCCCGACCCCGTCATCAGGCTGACCTGGGATTATGAATCCCGCCCCCCGGAAGGGCCGGACGTCCATCTCGTGGCCAGGGAAATCAACGGCTGTTTCACCAACGACGCGGAAATCGAGGGAAAGCGCTTCTCCAGGGGGGCGCAGTCGCCGTCATTTGCCATGCTCAGCGATGGCGGATCAACCTCTTCGGGCTGCTGGATTTATTCCGGCTCCTATCCCGGAAAGGATAAGTCGGACAACCGCATGGCCCGCCGGGGAGCTGCGGACGCGCCCAACAATATCGGCCTTTTTCCGGACTGGGCCTGGTGCTGGCCCGTCAACCGCAGAATCCTCTACAACAGGGCCTCGGTGGACGAGTCGGGCCGCCCGTGGAATCCGGCCAAGGCCGTGATAGAATGGGACCCTGCCCAAAAGAAATGGCTGGGGGACGTGCCTGACGGAGGCTTTCCACCCGGCGCGAAGCATCCTTTCATAATGAGCCCGGACGGGTACGGAGGCCTGTGGGCGAACGGCCTTGCGGACGGCCCTTTTCCCGAACATTACGAGCCTTTTGAAAGCCCCGTGAAAAATCTCCTTTCCCCCCAACAGAGCGGTCCGGCGGTGGTCCCCGTAAACGGGCCGGGGGCTTTGCCGCCCGGCGACCCCGGCCTTTTTCCCGTCGTGGCCACCACCTGCCGCATGACCGAGCACTGGCAGGCCGGAGCCATGACCCGCAACACGCCCCTCCTGGCTGAGCTGGTTCCCGATATGTTCGCCGAACTGGGTGAGGAGCTTGCAAGGGAGCTTGGCATCGAAAACGGGGACAGGATTCAGGTGGAATCCGCCAGGGGCAGCATAGAGGCCTATGCCCTGGTGAGCCCGCGCTTCTCTCCCTTTCGGCTTTCGGGGAAAACCGTGCATCAGATAGGGCTGGTCTGGCATTTCGGCTACCAGGGCCAGGCCACCGGCGACAGCGCCAACATGCTCACCCCGGACATCGGGGACCCCAACACGTCAATCCCGGAATACAAGGCCTTCCTGTGCCGGGTGAAGAAGGTTTGAGGGAGGGGCCATGAAGGGAATGCTCATCGACACCACCCGCTGCATCGCCTGCCGGGCCTGCCAGGTGGCCTGCAAGCAGGAGCACGACCTCAAGGCCCAGAAGACCCGGTTTTTCTGGGGGGACGGGTTTCAGAACCCGCCCCACCGGACATCGGAAACCTGGAACCTCATCACCTTCAACGATGTAAAAACAGAACATGGCTATGAGTGGGTGTTCGGAAGGCGGCAGTGCTTTCACTGCAATGAGCCCGCCTGCGCGGCGGCCTGCCCGGTGGGGGCCCTGCAAAAAACCGCTCAGGGACCGGTGGTCTATGATTCCTCCCGGTGCATAGGCTGCCGTTACTGCCAGATCGTATGCCCTTTCAACGCCCCCAGGTTCGAATGGGACAAAAGGGTGCCACTCATAAAAAAATGCGACCTTTGCGCTGACCGCATAGCAAGGGGCGACAAGCCCGCCTGCACCGCAACCTGCCCCACTGGGGCCCTCTCGTTCGGGGACCGGAAAACCCTTCTGGCGGAGGCCCTTGCCAGGATCAAAAACCACCCGGATCGCTATGTGAACCATGTTTACGGCGAAAAAGAGGTGGGGGGAACCTGCGTGCTCCACCTGGCCAAGGTGCCCTTCGATCGAATAGGATACCCGGCAGGACTGTCGAATACGCCCTACCCGGACCAGATAAAGGCCGCCATGAGCGCGGTTCCCTACGCCATGACGGGCATGGCGGCGGTTTTCGGGGGGCTCGCCTGGATCATCAACCGGCGAATGGCCGCCGGTGAAAATGAAAGCCGCGAGGAGGGCGGAAAATGAAGGGAAAAGCCTTTTTCGCCCCCACTTTCGGAGCCCTTGTCGTCTGGCTTTTCGCCTTGGCCGGAGCGGCCGCCATCGTTTACAGGTTCTGGGCCGGAATTGGGGCGGTGACCAATCTTTCCGACGGCTACCCCTGGGGACTTTGGGTGGCCGTGGACATCCTTGCAGGGGTTGCCCTTGCGGCAGGCGGTTTCGTGGTGGCCGGGGTGGCCCACCTTTTCGGCGGGAAACAGTTCGAGGCCCTGGCAAGGCCCGCCGTCCTTGCGGCCCTTCTGGGATATCTCATGTTCGTTCTGGGCCTTATTGTGGACATGGGCAGGCCGTGGAACATGATCTACCTCTATTTCGGCAACCACGGCTCCCCCCTTTACGAAATAGGCTGGTGCGCATCCCTTTACACCCTGGTGCTTTGCATGGAGCTTTTGCCTGCGGTCCTGGAAAAATATTCCATGAAAAGGGCGCACGCCCTCTGGCTCATGTCTTCGCCCTGGCTGGTGGTGGTTCTCCTGTCCACTTTCGCATACGCCATGACCTATTCCCTTGCCTGGGCCATGATCGTGGCGGCTGTCCTGTCGGCCTGGGAGTTGTCCATGGCCTTCGGAAA
Organism: Deltaproteobacteria bacterium; assembly: GCA_016235345.1. Taxonomy (NCBI): domain Bacteria; kingdom Pseudomonadati; phylum Myxococcota; class Myxococcia; species Deltaproteobacteria bacterium. The sequence goes on from JACRLG010000006.1 coordinate 72,662, forward strand.
GTCCAGAAGAACGGTCCAGATTCCCATTCTGCTCATCGGGGCCGGGGTCATACTGTCCTTTCTCCACCAGTCCTCCTTAGGCGTCCTCTTTCTCATGGCGTCCCACAAGTTGAGCCCTCTGTGGCATTCGCCGCTTCTTCCCATACTTTTTCTGGTTTCCGCCATTTGCGCCGGAATCGGCATGATGACCCTGGAGGCCCTGGGCAGCGAAAAATTCATGGGTCGCCGCATACCCCTTGCGCCCCTGGCGGCCTTTGCAAGGCAGATGCCCGTAATACTGGCCTTTTACCTCATACTGAAGATCGCGGACATATTAGCGCGCGACGCCCTTCACCTGGTTTTTGCAGGAGGCGCGGCAGCCGTCATGTGGTGGGCGGAGATGGGCCTGGGCCTGGCGCTGCCCCTTGCGCTCTATCTCAAGCCGGGCTTCGTTGATAATCGAAGGGGGCTCTTTGCGGCCTCCTTTCTGGTGGTGGCGGGCGTTGTCATCAACCGGATAAACGTGGCCATGATAGGTGTGGAAGTGGAGCGTTGGGGGCCTTACCACCCAAGCTTTACGGAATTGCTCATAACTTTCGGCATCATCGCCATGGGACTTCTGGCCTACGATTTTTTGTCGGACGAGCTGCCCATCCACGAAGGCGCATGAAGCAAAGCCGCTTTGTTTTTCAAGGAATACCTGCTAATATCGCCGGGCGGCTTGGTTCAATCCGGGCCGAACCCGAATAAAAAAAGGAGAACCCAAATGAGAGAAGTGGCCATTTTAGGCGTGGCCATGACCCGATTCGGCATATGGGAAAAGACCAACCTGGAGCTTTTCGCAGATGCGGCCCTTGAAGCCATAGACAAATCGGGCATAACGCCGAACGACATCCAGGCGCTTTTTTTCGGCAATTGCCTGGGCGATTTTGAAGAAGGCCAGATACACATGGCCCCCTTTGCCCACGACGCCATAGGGCTTCCCATGTCGGCACCGGCGACTCGATACGAAAGCGCCTGCGCAACTGCAACGGTGGCCATCCGCCAGGGGGCGCTCCTGGTGGCTTCGGGCCAGTACGACATGGTCCTGGCCGGCGGAACCGAGAGGGCCAACGCAATGGGGACGCCTTTGGCCACCCGCACCTTTGCCATGGGATGCCACGCCCAGAACGAGACTCCCACGGGAATAACGTTTCCCGGCGTTTTCGCAATGGCGACTCATTTATACAGCAAAAAATACGGAATCCCCTTGGCCGCCCTCAAGCGCGACATGGCGGAAGTGGCGGTGAAAAACCATTTCCACGGCTCCAAAAACCCCAAGGCCCATTTCGGCAAGGAAATCACGGTTGAAAAGGTCCTAAACGGCATGATGGTGGCCGACCCGCTTCAGCTTCTGGACTGCTGCCCCTTTTCGGACGGAGCCAGCGCCGTTGTGATCACCACCCTTGAAAAAGCCAGGGGGCTCGTCAAAAAGCCCGTTGTCATCGCCGGAATGGGCCAGGCTTCGGCAGGGCCCCTTGCCATGCAAAAGGACCTCACCAGGGTCCGGGCGCGGGAGGTTTCCAGCAGGGAGGCTTACGCCCAGGCGGGCGTCACCCCCAAAGACATCCAGGTCTGCGAAGTGCATGACTGTTTCACCATCGCCGAAATTCTGGCACTGGAGGCCCTTGGCTTCTACGAGTTCGGCAAGGCCCACGACGCTGCGGCCAAAGGGGAGACCCGAAACGGTGAAAAGGCGAAAATCGTGGTGAACCCTTCGGGCGGGCTGAAGGCCAAGGGGCATCCAATAGGTGCCACCGGGGCCGCCCAGGTTACCGAAATAGTGGAGCAGCTCCGGGAGGAGTCCGGCGACAGGCAGGTTCCCGGCGCCAAGTGGGGCCTGGTGGACACCCTTGGCGGAGACCTTGGAACGGTTTGCAACCTGATTCTTGCGAGGGCCTGACGATGACGACATTTGTTGACTACCAAAAAGCCCTGGCCGAAGGAAGGCTTCTGTGCTCGTCCTGCAAAAACTGCAACGAATGCGCCATTCCGCCGCGCATCGTGTGCAGAAACTGCCAGGGCAGGGACCTTGTGGTTGAGGAAACCGAAAAGCGGGGCGTGATACGGACTTTCACCGTAATCCGCATAGCGCCTTTGGGTTTCGAGGCCCCCTACATCGTTGCGATGGTGGAAACCGGCTGCGGAGCCTGGGTAATGGGAAACCTTCTCGGCGTCGAACCGGACAGTGCGGATATGGACCTGATGGGAAAAACCGTGTCCATAACCAGCAGGATAACCCCTGCCGATACCTACAGCATCGGGGAAATCCATACTTTGGCCTTTGAGCTTTCAGAGCACCAATAATTCGCGCCGGAGGAAAGTCATGAGCGAGCCCAAGTCGCCGGAGGAAAGAAGGCAGAGCCCAAGATTCTCCAAGACCATGTCGGTGCAGGTCAAGTCAGATGTCTGGGACGTGACCGGACACATCAGCGACGACGCCGCCGGAAAAAACATAGGCCTCGGCGGCCTGAGCTTCGTTTCCGGGATATGCTACGAGATGGGCGGCAACCTGGACATGCTGGTGAGGATTGCCGACTGGGACCCCGACGCCCTGAAGCGAGGCATCTACATAGCGGTGTCCAGCGCCCCGTACCGGGTGGCGGGCCGTGTGGTGCGCTGCGAAGAGATGAGGGGGCATCCCGGACATTACGAGGTGGGCGTCCGTTTCACCGAAATAGCCGAGGACGACCGCAAGCTGCTTGCCAGGCACTTGGGCCTTGACTGACGGGCGGGTTAAAGACAGTCGCGTAAAAATTGATCATCCAGCGCATAGGAAGTTTTGGGGGGAAAGGGGATCGCATGAACCAGGATCAGGCAAAGGGCAAGTGGAACCAGATAAAGGGCAGGGCGAAGAAGGCCTGGGGAGAGCTCACCGACGATGATTTCATCAAGGCCGAAGGTTCCCTGGACAAGCTCTACGGAATCATTCAGGAGAGGTTCGGGGACACAAAGGAAGCGATAAAGGCGAAGCTGGACAAGCTGCACCTGAAATGACGGGGGCGGCGGCCCGGCGGCAGTTCCGGAACCCGCCGCGCCCCCGTAACATACCCTTAGCTCATCGGATGCTGAAGGTGGTTCTCGGCTTGCGCCCCTCGGCCTTCGTCATGGGTTCGGGCTCCAGGATGAAGACCCTCGCCGCCTCCACCCTGCCTTTTCCCAGTATGTATTCCTTGGCGGCCATAGCCCTTTCGTGGGCAAGAATGCGCAACTGGCCGTCGGTCACCCTGACGTGGGTGCGCAAAAGCGCCTCCATTTCCTGGGGGGGCACAGGCCGGGGCTTTCCCTCCTTGTCGACCGGTTTCGGAAATTCCGATGCTGCGAATGCCTGGGCTATGAGGGCCGGGTATTGATCCGCAGGAATCGTAACGTCTTCAAGGGTCTTTTCTTCCGCGTCCGGCTTTTTGAGCATCTGCCTTTTGAGCAGGTTTTCAAACCCGATTGCCCGAAGGGCTTCCGCATCGGCCGCCGGGTCCGCGTCGCCCCGGATGTCAAGGGTAAGGCCCGGCCTCTCGAAAAGGGCCTTTTCCAGGGAGTCCAGTTTCTGTCCGGTCTCCTTGCCTATTTCGCTTTTTCCCGCCGCAAAATCCGCGAACTGGAGGTCCTCCCCCCCGCCGAACACCGAGCCCAGGAGGGCGAAGGGCGAGGAGACGATCTTGACGATCAGGTTTTTGATTATCTTGAAAACTATTCCCACCACCGAGAATTCCGGGTCGTTCATGTCGCCCGTAACGGCAAGGTCGAGGTCGATGACCCCGTTCCGGTCCTTCAAAAGGGCTATGGCGAGCCCCACGGGCAGGCTGGTGGCGTCGGGGCTTTCAACCTTGCCGCCCAGGGTGAACTGGTCGAGAACTATCTTGTTCGCGCCTGTCAGCTTGTTGTCCCGTACCTTGTAGATAAGCGTAAGAGCCAGCTTGCCCTTTTCGATGAGCCTTCCTATGAACCGTCCCGAATAGGGGGAGAAGGCCGGAAGCTCCATGTCCGAAACCTTCACCTCGATATCGGCGAAAATCTTGGGAATCAGAGGGGAGATCTCCCCTTTTACCGTAACCGGGGCCTGGCTGCCGAACCGGCCCGTGAGGTTCACTCCGGCCCTGGAGTTTTCATCGGTCGAAAGCCCGGATATGAGGCCAGTCATGTCCGTGTAATTGGCGCTGTAGTTGGGTTTGATGAGGTTGTCCGTAAAGTTGAAACGCCCCCTGGAAAGGGTGAACTCCCTTATGCGTACGTCCGGGGGCGGCGATTTCCTGCCGACCGAAGGGCTGGCCGCCGGGGCAGGGGCCGCCTTGCTTTTTCCGGGGGGGAGAAGGCTTTTGAGATTGACCGAGCCGTCCGGGTGGATGACCACGCGGGAATAGAAACTGTCCAGGCCCATCCTGTCCACCGAAACGGCCAGGGGGGTGTTTCCGGCCTTGATCCGCAGAAGTCTGAGGGAGGCGAAATTGAAAAAATCCTCCCTCGTCTTTTTGTCGGAGGATGCGAAATCCAGTATGGCGGCGTCCCCCGAAAAATTCACCCTGGGCGGGCGGCCCGCCCTGGCGGCGGAAAGGGTCAGCCTGCCCTTGGTCTCAACGCGCCCCTTTGTGACCATGATCCCGGTAAGGTCCTGCCAGTAGGGAGCGGCGGTCCTTATGTCCAGGCCCCTTGCCAGAAGGCTCAGGTTCGCCGAAAGAGGTTCCGCCCCCACCTCGCCCCTGGCCTGCAAGTAGCCTTTTTGCTGAACCCTGGCGGAAAAGTCCATTTCAGCCGTATCCCCCTTGCGGGTGGAGAGGCCGGACGCCGAAAATTCAAGGTCGGACAAACGCACCTTGACGGGTGTCCTGGGGGATTTATCCGTAAAATCCACATGATAACCCGACAGGCGCACCTTGTCCGCGTCCACGGCCCAGGGGGCTGCGGCGGAGCGCGAAGATGCCTGTTTTTTGAGGCCGGACCGGGCCGGGGTGGACGGCGCGACCAGGGAAAGCAGGCTGACCTTGCCGTCTTTTTCCATCACCATGCGGACAGCCCCTCCGCTTGAAGCAATCTCACGCACCCTTGCCTTCTGCGCGGCCAGGTCCGCCTCGGCAACCTTCACGGTGAGGCTGGGAACCATAACCACTGCCTCGCGCCCGCCCTTCTCCCTTATGGCGAAGCCGTTCAAGAGAACTGCCAGGTTGTTCAGGATCACCCTGGGCATTTTACCGGGCTCCGGGTTTTCCAGGTCGGCCACGAAGTCGGTGCTTACGGAAAGCGAGCCTTCAGGGGGCTCGGCCCGGAGCATTTTCGCGTAATACGGGAAATAGCTTTTGAGGCTTATGTCTGAAACCGAAACCCTGCCCGAAGCGCCAAGAGGGGAAAGGCCGAACCTGCCTGATGCCTTTATTGCCTCCCGGTTGGATGTTTCCACGGAAAGGGAGAAATCGGCGGCTTTCTCCGGCTGGCTGGAAAGATTGGCCACCGTAAGGTTTATGGGCGAAAGCGTTGAGGAAAACGGCGAAGAATTGGACCGGTCGGTGAAAAACACCTGCCCGGCTTCCATCACCATGTTGTCCACCATAAATTCCGCAGGGGCGGCCTGACCGGCCAATGCCGGGGCCTTCCCGTTTTCCGGGGTGGCGGTTTCGCCGTTCGTCGGCTGCTCCTTTACGGAGGCCAGGATTTTTTCCAGGTTGGTCTTTCCCCGTTCATCTCGCCTGACGTGGATCACGGGCTTTGAAACCTGAACGGACGCCACGTGAATGTCGCGGGCCGAGAGGCGGGAGGTGGCTATATCCGTCACGATCCGGCTGACGGAGGCCAGGGGCAGGTCCGCGCCTTCAAGGACCGCCAGGTCTGAAAGCGTCACCCGGCCCTTTAGGATAAAGTCCCCGCCCTTTGCGTCCGCGCGATAGTCTATTTCGGTTTTAAGGTCCAGTCTGGCGGAGGAAACGGTCAAGCCCTGCGGCAGAGGGGCATAGGCCATGTAACGGGGCAGGTCGAGGCCGGAAACGCTGATCTGGAGGGTGGCGCCCCGGTCCTTCGCAAAGGGGCGGCTTAAGGCCTTTACTGCAATCTTTGCGCCGTCGGCCAGAAAAGCCAAGTCGAACAGGACGTTCTTTTCCCTGTACCGGACTAAGGTCGAAAACTCCGAAACCGAGAAAGAGGCGTCCTTCAGCTTGTGGCTGACCTTCTTGATATGGTCGTCCAGCACAAAGGACGCGTTTGTCACGTCAAAAAGGCCGAGGTAAATGGGAAAGGGGTCCTTGGGCTCCTTGGGGGCCTTGTCCTTCGGGCGGTATCTTTCGAGGATGTCGGAAAAGTTGAACGACCCGTCCGGCTTTCTCACGATCCGGATGTAAGGCTCCCTGAGGGCTGACTCCTCGATGTGGAGGGAGAGGGAGGTCAGGGAAAGGATCGAGAGATTGGCGTGAATCTCGGACGCTCTTACAAAGTCCTCTCCGTCGGGGTCTTTGACGGAAAGCCCCCTGACGGTGGCCGAAAGGGTCCAGGGGTTGAGTAGAAGCTCTCCTACCCGCACCTTTCGGGCAAGCGCCCCGGAGCCCTTTTCCTCAATCATCGGGCGAATTATCCAGGGCAGCACCAGAAAGCCCGCCAGTGTGTAAACCAGGGCCAGGGCTGCAAGCGCGATGGCCGCCTTTGCAAGATGGCGCAGGCCTCGTTTTCTCTCTTCCAGGTTCATGGCCTTGTCCTTTTCCGCTCTGGCAAAAAAAGAGTGGCAGCGGAACGAATCCTTTTTACGCCGCCCGTGAAAAAGCCCGAAAGCCCTGATTCTCCATGGCCCGGACGTCAGTCCGGGTTCGCCTTGCTGTCGTATTCATATAACTTTCCACCCGAACCTTTGCAAGCGATTATGGGTTTTTGCCCTGCCGGACGGCGGGTGTGAAAATTGTTTCAACATCCGCCGGAAAAATTTTTTACGGCCGCATTTTCAAAAGTGGAATCGGGCTGCCTTTATGGTATTATCCTGTAAGGTCGATTCCGGCTTTTCAGCTCCGAACCCCGCTCCTTTGAAGCGAAGGCAGGAAGCACCGGGCCACAGCCACTATTCACCGGATTTTGTCACCTGACCAAAAGGAGCGGAGCATGGACCGCGAAGCAAGAATCAAGGGATGGACCGTCACCCTGGCGGGAACCGGAATCAACCTCGCCCTGGGCATTTTGTACACCTGGTCCATATTCAAGGTGGCCATCGAGGCTTCCATAACAAAGGGAGGGCCGGACGCCTTCGCCTGGGACAAGGCTTCCCTCAACGACCCCTACGCTCTCTGCTGCCTTGTTTTCTCCTTTGCCATGATATTTGCCGGAAGGCTCCAGGACAGGGTGGGGCCGCGCATAACGGCCTTCGTCGGCGGAATCCTGGTTGGCGCGGGCTTTATCTGGATTTCCCAGACCCACGCCTACGTCTCGTGGGTCCTTGGCTTCGGCGTCCTTGTGGGAGCGGGCCTGGGCTTCGGCTACGGAAGCGCCACGCCGCCCGCGCTCAAGTGGTTTCCACCCGCCAAAACGGGCCTTATCGCGGGCATCGTGGTATCCGGTTTCGGCTTGGCTTCTGTTTACATAGCGCCGCTTGCCGAATACCTCGTGGGTAACTGGGGGCTCCAAAAGACCATGCTCTTTTTCGGAGTGGCCTTCTGCATTGTGGTGTGCGGGCTTTCAATGCTTCTTAAAAATCCTCCTCCTGGCTACTCCCCCACGGGCCAGCCGCCCCCCGCCCCAAAGAAAAAGGGCGGCAAGGGAAAGGTCAAGGGACAGCCCGCCGCAAAATCGGCACAGGCGGCCCAGCTCAACACAGGGCCTATGGGCATTCTCAAAACCGGCAGGTTCTGGATGCTGTGGCTGCTCTTTTTCATAGGCGCGGGAGCTGGCCTCATGGTCATATCCTCTGTCGGGGGCATGGCGAAAAAGAGCCTTGGGGAGGCCTCCTTCATCGCCGTGGCCATGCTGGCCATAGGAAACGCCGGGGGAAGGATTCTGGCCGGGTTTCTGTCGGACAAGATCGGCAGGATAAGAACCCTCACCATAATGCTCTCGTTCCAGGCCGTTCTCATGTTTCTGGCCATAGGGCTCGTCAAGGGAGGAAACCCGTTCGCCCTGGTCGCCCTGGCCACCCTCATCGGCTTCAACTACGGAACCAACCTTTCGCTCTTTCCGTCCATCACCAAGGACCTGTGGGGGCTTTCCAATTTCGGCATAAACTACGGATTCGTCTTTTCGGCCTGGGGAGTGGGCGGACTCGTTTTCAGCCGCCTTTCGGAGATGCTGAAGGCCGCTTCGGGAAATTTCGACTCCTCGTTCATGACAGCAGGGCTCATGCTGGTGATAGGTGCGCTTTTAACGATTCTTCTGGGGGAAAAAGCAAAGGCGTGAATAAAGCCTGAGGAACCAGCCTGAACCGGAAGACTCGCGGCCCGGTTCAGGCTGGTTCCATGTTTTTATTTTTCGATCCGGGTTCCCGATATCCACATTCGGCCCTTCATACTTTTCGATGTCCCGCCTTCTTCGATTCTCTTGACATAACCTTCGGTTGCGGGTAGTGGTTAAACCGTTCCATCTTTTATACATTTCCGAACTATACTCCAATTTGGCTGATTTTGCGGCTTGGACGGGAAGGGCTTGTTTTTCGGGCCTTTTGACCGACAGCGCCGCCTTGTTCGAGCCTCATCAAAAGCCCAAGGAGGCAGGGCCATGACAAGCCCCAACCATGAATTCGTGAAGGCCAATCTCAATCTTTACGCGGTTTTGCAGAATCTTGAGGATTTGGTTGAAAAGGATTCCGATTCAGCCACGTTCACGAAAAACTGGAAAGAAACCATACAGTTCTCCGTAATGGGCGGCCCGGAAGCCTACGTGAGTTTCAATAACGGCGTCTGCAAGGCAGGGCGGGGCAGGGCGGGGAAGGCCACAATCAAGCTCTATTTCCTGTCTCCGGCCCATCTCAACAAGATGTTCGACAACAAGGGCGCACCCATTCCGCTAAAAGGCTTCACGAAACTCCCCTTTCTGGCCACCAAGTTTTCCAAGCTCACCAAGCGCCTCGAATATTTCCTGAAGCCCACCGACGTTCTCCTGGCCGACCCTAATTACAGGGCGCTGAATACGCTTTTCACGCTGAACACGGCTGTTTTCGCGGCGGCGGAGCTTTCCAGCCACGAGGATTTTTCCAAGGCCTCTGTGGCCGGGCTCAAAAAGGGCGAGGTTCTAATGAAGGTGCTGCCCGAAGGACCGTGCGCCCACATAAGTTTCGACAACGGGGCCATATCGGCCCAAAAGGGCGACTCAAAAGAGGCCACCGCCTTCATGTACATGAGAAACGTGGACGTGGCCAACGCCTTCCTGAATCAAAAGACCGACGCCTTTTCCGCCATAGCGAAAGGCGACGTGGCCATCTGGGGCCAGATGCCCTTTCTGGATGCGCTGTCCAGAGTTCTTGACCGTATTCCTCTTTATTTGACATAGGAGGATGAAATTTTGAAGACCTATTCATATGAACAGTCCCAGGCCCTTTTCGACCGGGCCGCAAAGGTGATTCCGTGCGGCATATACGGGCACATGAGCCCGGCCCCGCTGATACCGCCGTCCGATTACCCCTTTTACGCCCAAAGCGGTGCGGGGTCGCGTTTCACCGACGTGGACGGCAACGAGTTCATCGACTACATGTGCGCCTACGGCCCCATGGTTCTGGGATACAATCATCCCAAGGTGGAGGATGCCGCCAAAAAACAGCGCAAGCTGGGAAACTGCATAACGGCCCCCGGCCCTGTTATGGTGGAGCTTGCCGAAAAGCTCACCGATCTGGTTACAGGGGCTGACTGGGCCTTTTTCGCCAAGAACGGCGGCGACACCACCACCTACGCCGTCATGATCGCGCGGGCCGCAACGGGCCGTAAGAAGGTGGTGGCCATCAAGGGCGGCTACCACGGGGTGGCCCCCTGGACCCAGGGTTACGGGCATCATGGCGTCATCCATGAGGACGCCGACAATATCCTGCGGATTCCCTGGAACGACGTGGCCGCATTCGAGAAGGTGATCGCCGAGAACCCCGATAACGTGGCCGCCTTCATGGCCACGCCCTATCACCATCCCACATTTGCCGACAACGAAATGCCCGCCGACGGATACTGGGCCAGGATCGAGGCCCTGTGCCGGAAAAAGGGCATAGTCCTCATCGTGGACGACATCCGCTGCGGCTTCCGCCTGGATGTTCACGGCAGCCACGCCTACTTCGGTTTCAAGCCTGATTTGGTCTGCTTCTGCAAGGCCATAGGAAACGGCTACCCCATATCCGCCCTCGTGGGAACCGAGGCCCTCAAAAACGACGCAGCCAGGGTGTTCTACACCGGCTCCTACTGGTTCTCCGCAGTGCCCATGGCGGCGGCCCTTGCCTGCATCACAGAGCTTGAGCGCATCAACGGCCCGAAAATCATGCTGGAATGGGGGCAGAAACTTCTTGACGGCATGGTGGAGATAGCAAAGAGCCACGGATACGACCTCAGGGTCTCAGGCGCGCCGTCCATGCCATATCTGCGACTGACCGACGACCCGTCGCTGGTTCTCATGCAGAAATGGTGCGGCGAGTGCACCCGGCGCGGGGCCTATTTCACAAGCCACCACAACTGGTTCGTTTCCACAGCCCATAATGATGACGACATGCAGAAAACCTTCGACATAGTTGACGACGCTTTCCGGGCCGTCAAGCAGGGAGGGATTTGACGTGATAAGCCAGGAGGAGATTTCAAAACTCGAAGCCGTGGCCTGGTCCTTGCGCAAGGACATCATAGACGTCACGGGCTGGGCCGGAGGCGCTCACATCGGCGGCGGGCTCTCGGTTCTGGACATTCTGGTCCACCTTTTTTTCAAGGCGGCCAACGTGGACCCGAAAAGGCCCGACTGGGAGGACCGCGACCGCATAGTGCTTTCCAAGGGCCACGCGGGGGTCGCCTACGCCCCGGTGCTGGCGCGCAAGGGCTATTTCGACTTTGATCTTCTGAAGGATTTCAACAAGTTCAAGTCACCCTTCGGAATGCACCTGGACGGTTGCAAAGTAAAGGGCGTGGACGTCTCCACAGGCTCCCTGGGCCACGGCCTGCCCATAGCCTTGGGGCTTGCCCTGGGGGCACGCCTCCAGAAAAAATCCTGGCGCACCTTCTGTATTTTGGGCGACGGCGAGTGCAACGAGGGCTCGGTGTGGGAGGCCGCAATGGCGGCGGCTCACTTCAAGGTGACCAACCTCGTCACCTTTGTCGACCGCAACCGGCTGATGATAGACGGCCCCACCGAAGACGTCATGGGCCTTGAGCCTTTCGCCGACAAGTGGCGGGCCTTCGGATTTCTCGTAAACGAAATCGACGGCCACAGCTTTTCCGAGATTGACTCTGCCGTTCAATTCGCCCTTTCCGAAAAAAGCGGCCCCGTTGTCATCATCGCCAACACGGTGAAGGGCAAGGGCGTGGATTTCATGGAAAACCAGGTGAAGTGGCATTACGGCGGACTTGATTCGGAATTGGTGACCAAAGCCAAGGCGTCCGTTGACCGTTATTACGGGAAAGCCTGATAAGGGGGAATTGTAAAATGGCTACAGGTTTGACCTGGACGGTCTACGACGCTGACTCCATGACCCAGGCCGAGATTTACGGCAAGGTCTTGTGCGACTTGGGGGCCATGAACCCCAAAATTGTGGGGCTTTCGGCTGACTTGGCCAAGTCCACCAAAATCGGCAGTTTCGGCGACAAGTTCCCGGATCGCTTCTTCAACGTGGGCATCGCCGAGCAGAACCTCTTCGGCGTCGCGGCGGGGCTGGCCAAGTCCGGCCTTCTGCCCTTCGTCTCCACCATGGCTGCCTTCGCGTCCATGAGGGCGGCGGAGCAGGTGCGCACCGACATCTGCTACCAGCATCTCGACTGCAAGATCATCGCCACCCACGCCGGGGCATCCTTCGGGCAGGCTGGCAGCACCCACCATTGCACCGAAGACCTCGCCATCATGCGCTCCTTCGCGGGCATGACCGTCATCGTGCCTGCGGACGGTATCGAAACGGCGCTTGCGGTGAGGGCCTGCGTGGACTGGCCAGGCCCTGTGTACATCAGAATCGGACGCGGTTTCGAGCCTCGTTTTTACGATAATGAGGACTATGGCTTCAAAATCGGAAAGGCAGTCACCGTATCCGAGGGAACCGACGTCACCCTCATAGCCACGGGCGTTACGGTGCTGCCCTGCGCCGAGGCCGCAAAAATCCTCAAGGAACAGGACGGCCTTTCTGTGCGCGTCTTAAACATGCACACCATAAAGCCCATGGACGCCGAAGCCGTCATGAACGCGGTGAAGGAAACCCGCCGCATAATCACCTTCGAGGAACACAACGTGTACGGCGGACTGGGAACCTCCGTGGCAGAGGTCATAGCCCGGTCCGGCAAGGGCTGTGCCTTCGCGTCCGTCGGAATTCCCGACTGCTTCTGCGAGGTTGGCTACCCCGAAGACCTCTACACCCACTATGGCCTCGATACCGATGGCGTTGTGACCAAAGTGAGGGAGGTCATGAAGATAGAATTTGAAGAGGATGAGGACTGGGAAGACGAAGTCTAGCCAGGCGGCCTGAGAACGCGATCTGCTTTGTTGCGCTTCGCCTCCCGGCTTCGGTCACGTACGAAAAGAGTACGCTCCCTCGCCGCTCGCTCGCGCGCCTTGCAGCTCATCGTTCTCAAACCGCCTGGACGAGGTGACAACATGGCGTGGGGCGGGCACCCCCGTGCATTTCATCGCTTGTGATAGACATTGATAGCGAAGCAATCTTGACGCTCAATGCAGGGGGGGCCTGGGGAAATTATTTCCCCGGAAAGCCTGCTGCATTTTTTCTGATAAAGAAACCGTGAGGTAAGCTGATGGCCACGGAACGAGAAATGATGGCGGCCCGGATTTTTTTGAGGGCCGTATTGCCCGTCATAAAGGTGCTTCTGGAAGACGACCCCAGGATGGCCCGGCGATTCAGGAAGGTCAAGGCCCGGGTGCAGTTCAAGGCCAAGGACCCGGCGGGCGACGTGGGGGCGAGCCTGATATTCGATAACGGAGCCTTTTCGGTGGAGCAGGGCATAAGGCCCGGCGCCGACATCGAGTTTTCCTTCAGAAGCGTGGCCCGCATGAACGCCATGTTCGCCGGAAAGCCCGCCGTGCCCTTTATAAAAGGGCTCCACAAGGTGGGGCTTTTGATCAAGGTGTTTTCCGTACTCATGGGGCTCATGGTTCTCATGCCCAACGCCAAACCCAAGGACCCGAAAAAAAGGCGCTTGAAGGTCAAGATGACCTTTTACATGATAACCACGGCGCTCTCCCAGTACAACAAGGGCGGCGACCCGGAAATGGCGGCCTGGACCAAAAAGCAACCCGAACGCATCTACCAGATATCGGTGGATGAGGGCATCGCGGCCTATCTGCGGGTGAAGGCGGGCAGGAGCAAGGCTGGCAGGGGGCTGTTCACCCGTCGTCGACCTTTCGTTCACATGAAGTTCAACGGCGTCGAAGGGGCCATGCCCATAGTTCTGAACGAGGTGGACATGGTTACGGCGGTGAAAAACGGATACCTGGTGGTTGAAGGCTCGCCCGAATACGGCGGCAACGTGGGCGACTTCATGGTGAAAATCCAGAATCTGATAACCTGATCCGGGTTTAGCAGTCTGTTGAAAAAGGCTGAATATGAAGCCTGGATACCAGACTTAATATTGGCGATGAAGCGCGGGCACAGCAATTCGCGTTTTTAGACAGGCGCTCAGTCCTCCTGGTCCTCTTTGAGATCCGTGGTTTCCACGGTGCGGTATAAGACGGCCTGGGCCATCTGCCTGTAAAGTTCGATGAGATTCAGATAGATGAGGGCCGTTTCCTTGTGATCAGGCCCGAAGATTTTGCGGCGGAGCGCCAGGGCCTCCCGGAAACATTCCTCGGCCAGTTCGTGCTCCTTTTCCACAAGAAGCACCATGCCCATGTTGCAGTAGCTGGTGGCGGTTTCCGGGTCGTTTCTTGAAAGTTTGGACTCCGCCAGCTCAAGAAGCTCCTGGGCCGCCTCGCGGGCGTCGGATATGCGGCCTTCCTTCATGGCCGCAACCAGGGCCTCGTTTTTTTCCCGCCACAGGGCCTTTACATCGGCCTTTTTCTTAATTCCCAGCTTTTTGCCCAGGGATTTAATCACGCGCCAAGGCTCCTTGATCGCAGTTACAGGTTGTGAAGCCTATTTTTTCCCGCCGGGAGCAGCCTTGCCGGCCTTGGCCTTTATGGCCTTGGCGATGCGTTCGTACTGCGCCCTGTAGGATTTGGCCATCTCAAGGTGAAGCTCGGCAAGGTTCAGCCACACCGCCGCCGTTTCCGGGTCGTCTTTCCCCAGCACCTTTATTCTTATGGCAAGGGCCTTCACCAGGGCCGCGTGGGCGTTTTCAACCTGCTGGTTATACATGTAGGCCACGCCCAGATTGTTCAGCGTGGTGGATGCCTCGTAGCTTTCCTGCATTTTCCGCTTGGCGAGTTCGGCGAGAAGTTTTTCTGATGCATCCACGGCCTTGGAAAATTTCTTCTGGGTGATGAGGGTGAGAATCGCCTGGCTCTTTTCGGACCAAACCGCATCGACCTTGCGCTGGGCCGGGGCTTCCGCGTAAAGGTTCTGGCAGAAAAGAAGGAAGAAGGTTAACGATATCGCAAGAATTCTGGCCACGGGCCTTCCTTTCGGATCAGGGGGAAAAGGCGGAGTCCGCCCTTGGGCTGCTGCCTCATGAGCGGAACCTGTCACGGGGTTTCGGATGTTGGAGGATGCTCGATTTTCACCGGGCTTGCCTTCCATGCGTCAAGATAGCGACGGCGTTCCCTGCCCGCGATCCTGAACACGATGCCACCGGCAATGAGAAGCAGCCCGAAGAAGGCCGCCACTGCCGAAAGGAAAAACCTGTTGCCGGGGCTCATCAGGAAGGTCTTGCCATAACTGTTGTAATCATGGTAGGTTGCAAGACAAATCATTAAAATGCCCGAAGCGCCCAGTAAAAACGAAAAAAATCCGCCCTGCCTCCATTTCGTGTAGTCGGCCACAAGGGGGTCGTTTTCAGGTGTGGGCTCATCAGGGTTGGCCTTCGGTTTTTTTTGGGGGACGGATTCGCTTGCGGAAACCAGAAGATAGCCCTCGCCCCGGTCTTCCACCAGAAGTTCGGCCCCGCAGGAGGGGCAGAGCATGAAGCCGTCGTCCGGGGAGGATTCAAAGCCCGCGCTGCATGATGGGCAGGTGATTTCCAAGTCTTGTCCTCGCGTAATTAAAGCGTTGCCGATGGCTTTGGCTGTGGGGCCCAAGCATCCGGCATTAGCACAAAGATGGGCCGTGCGTCAACAAGCCTTAAGCAGGTCGGGCGAACCCGGCGCAAAGGACGTGGAAAAATCCTGGTCTTTTTTCTTGACACCCTAAGGCCACTTTGTGTAATGTCCGCATACTTAACAAAAGTGATGTTCATGCAGTGACTTGTTCCGTGGGTGCTGAAGGCTATTTTTCGGGGATGGTCCAGAAAAAGGCCGATTGTGGAGACGGAGCGGTTTTTGGACAAAAGCCGCAAGGGTTGTGACAAGCATCACATTATGGACATGGCCGTCTTCACTGACACATCCCACACTATTGCCTTAAAAATCGCCAACCGGAAAAGCTACGCGAAGGATTGCCTTTCAAAATCCTTCGATAACGTGGATATTTTCGTGGCGGACTTATCTTTTTTCGGCCCCAGCGCCCGGGAACCCATGCCGGATTCAATCCTTCCAATTAAAAATGCGCCACAGCAATCCATTCAAATGGATGCGGCGCAGCCTAGTTTCCTTCCTTACAGGGACGCTGGAAGCAGCGCCTCTCTTCATTTTTCCGCAGGGCCGGTCGGGTTGGGGGCAATTGGGAGCCGAAAGAGCAAATATCGAGGGAGATCGAAATGGAACACGGAATTCATGATTCCCGTACCGGTAAAACCAATATGAGTAAGGAGGCCGAGGTGAGGAAAAGAGCTTTCACGGCAATGGTCATGGGAATGGCGCTGGTTCTGGCGACCCTGGCCCCAGCGGCATGGGCCGGGCAGGATCTGCCCGCCGGGTTGAACCCCGGAGCTATCGAAAAATCCCTGCAACCCCGTGTAGGTCAAACCCCTTCTGCAGCCCCTGAAATCCGGATCGGACAGGATTCCACGGGCAAGCTCCAGGGCGGCGACGGAGTGGAGTTCAAGCTCACAGAGATCACCTTCGACGGCAACCAGGTCTTCACCGACCAGGAACTGACCCAGGCCGTGGCCCCCTTCATAGGACTGGTGATAGGCGTCAACGACCTGGCCAAGGTGGTTGACACTGTCACCAACTACTACGTGTCCAGGGGCTACATCTTAAGCCGGGCCTATCTTCCCCAGCAGAGCATCAAGGACGGCAAGGTCATCATAGCCATGGTGGAAGGCCGCCTGGGAGCCATCTACGTGAAGGGCAACCAGCGCTACAAGGCCGACCTCATCAGACGGGTCATGGACCTTATCCGCAAGGAAAACGCAGTGACCACGGAGAGTCTTGAAAGAAGCCTGCTTCTTTTGAACGACTATCCGGGGCTTTCCGTCAAATCCACCCTGGTTCGCGGCCAGGAACCCGGCACCACCGACATAGTGGTGGACGTAACCGAGGCCAAATGGTGGCAGGCGGGTTTTGACTACAACAATTTCGGCAGCGAGTATGTCTCGCCCCACCGGCTCGGATTCAGCCTCACCTTTCTGAATCCCTTCGGATACGGCGACCGCATGAGCTTCCGTTACATGACAGGCACCAACGGCGGAGCCGAGGAAGGCCCCCTGTGGTATCTGCGGGCCGACTACGACTTCCCGGTCAACCGCTACGGCACACGGGTGGGCGTGGCCCTTTCCAGGCTCAATTACGATCTGGGCCAGGAGCTTGAGATTCTCGACATCGAGGGCAGAAGCGACCTCATGTCCGTCTGGGCCTCGCATCCCATATGGCGCACCAGGAACCTTTCCCTGTGGGCGGACGCCGGTTTCGATTTCAAGCGCATTCAGAACAAGATGTTTGATGAGCTGATGTACGAGGAAGACCTTCACAATCTCCGCTTCGGATCACACATGGAGTGGATTGACGGCCATTCGGGCCAGAACCTCGTGACAGTAAACGTCACCAAGGGCCTTTCCGACGACGTGATAGGCTCCAGGCTCTACGCGGACGGCAATTTCCTCAAGGGCGAGGCGAGCTATCGCCGCGTTCAGGCTCTCCCTTACAACCTCACGGGTCTTTTTTCCATTTTCGGCCAGTATTCGGGCGCGCGTCTTCCCACCGCCGAGGAGTTCTCGGCAGGCGGGGCGGGCACTGTCCGGGGCTGGGCAATGGGCGATTATTCCGGCGACCATGGTATCGTAAGCACCGTGGAAGTGCGCTATCCCCTTCTCAAGACGCAGCTCGACTGGCAGGCTCCTTCCGGTTCCAGGGGAACCTGGGGACTGGATGCCGCTCTCTTTTCGGATTACGGCAGGGTTTGGGTGAAAGACCCCCTCGCCGCCGAGCAGTCGGATGCAATGCTGTGGGGCTGGGGGCTGGGCCTTCGGGCCGCCTGGGCACCATACGGAATGGCCAAGATCGACTACGCCAGGCCGCTCAAGGGTGACAAGCCCTTGGACGAGGGCCTGGACGAACGCGGCGCTTGGTATCTTCAGCTTTCCCTCACATACTAAGAGTAAACTTCGAGATCTTCGACTGATATAATAAGGAGGTAAGGATGGCCAGCTTGTCGCGGAAAATCAAAAGGGCTCAGAGCAGACGGAAGGGTCTTTCCGCCAACACTTCATCCTTGGTGCGTAGCGCACGCCGCGCTCGCAGAATGGGGGCAGGAGCCGCCGGAGCCCTGGTGCTTTTGGCAGCTCCCTCGGCAGTGTTTGCAGGCAGCGGGTTTACCCAGTCCACAACGGGTAACACCACGACCTATGTTCAGACGGCCAACAAGGTCTTCAACAAGGTCGCGGGCTACAACATAGCCGCCGATGCGGCGCACGTATATGCGCAGCCCGGCGCGAATTCCGTTTTCGTCCAGCGCGTCATTGGGTCGGACCCGTCCTCCATCCTGGGCCAGTTGACGGCCAACGGACAGGTATGGGTATTGAATCCCAACGGCGTCCTCATCGGAAGCCAGGCAAGGGTCAACACGGCGGGTTTCGTGGCCACCACCCTTGTCATGGAAGAGGATGACTTCTTTGCCGGGCGCTACACCTTCAAGCAGGAAGGCGCGGGCTCCTTTGTCATCAACAAGGGCGCCATCACCGTCACCAACGGCGGAAGCGCCATTCTCGCAGGCGCGTCCGTGGTCAACGAAGGCGTCATCAAGGCCGACATGGGCGAAGTGGTCCTTGCTGCGGGCCGCAAGATGACCTTTGATTTCGCGGGCGACGGCCTTGTCAACTTCGCGGTTGACGACGCGGTTGCAGCCAAGGTAACGGGGCCGGACGGCACGGACCTTACTGCTGCGGTTTCCAACGTGGGCACCATTACGGCTGGCCGCGTTCAGATGACCGCCCTGTCCGCACTGGATATCTTTTCCTCCGTGGTCAATAACTCCGGCGTGGTCCAGGCCACCAGGGTTGAAGTGGGCAGGGGCGGCGAGATCATCCTTTCCGGCGGAGACAGCGGAGCCGTCATCAACACCGGCACCCTTTCTGCGGCAGGCCCGGCGGGAAGCGTGTCCATATCCGGCCAGAACGTGGGCATCTCCGGTACCGTGGCCGCCAACGGCGGAAGCGGCAAGGTAACCGTCAGCGGCTCCAACGCGGTGGTTCTCACGGAGACCTCGCGCCTTGAGGCCAAGGACGGCGAAATCCGCGTCAACGCCCCCGACGCTTCCGGCAACATGGGTGACAAGACCAAGGCCTACGCCGGAGCCACCATCGATGCGGGAACCGGATTCGTAGAAGTTTCAGGCCATACGCTGGCCGTGGACCAGGCCCTCATCAAGGCCGGAACCGTTCTTTTCGACCCCTTGGATATCCGTTTCGAGAATTCAGCAGAACAGAACACCACGGGCTTTGCCGGTGATTTTCAGGAGGCCTTCGCCGAAGACCTGGGAACCGTTTCGGTTTTCAGGGTTGACGGCACGGGCATTCTGAACACCACGCCCGACGGAACCAACATGATTTTCCAGGCCACCCGCGACATCGACGTGGTGGATGTATTTAACGTTAACACCGCAGTGGGCGGCGGGGCCAACATCAACCTCACCCTCACCGCAAACCGCGACGTGATTCTGCGCCAGAACCTTACCAACAGCATAGGCGGAATCACCATCGACGCCGATGCCGATAATTCAGGCGATGGCATCCTCGATTTCCGCGCGGGCACAGCCATGTCCACCAGCGGCGGCAACGTCTCCCTTTCGGCCACCAAGGAGACCACCCTCCAGAGCATCAGCACGGGCGGCGGGGACGTGGCCATAGTAATCCGCCAAGGTACGGTTCACACCAAGGCCATTACCACGGGCGGCGGCGACGTAACCGTCGACGCAGGAACCCTCGGACAGATCGGCGGCAACGAGCCGGGCGTTGAAATTGAAGGCGCCATAAACACCTCCGACGGACTGGCAGGTTCAGCCGGTGGAAGTGTCACCATGCGCGCGCGCGGCACCATACAGCTTGACTCCGACCAGATCATCACCGACGGTGGCGATCTGGCTTTCAGGGCTGATTACTACGGCACCAACGGCGTTGGTTCCGTGAATATCGCGGCTGTGTGGGTTGGCGATGAAGTCCTCACCACCCGTGACGACGGACTTGCCGCTGGCGATGTAACCATCACCGCATCAGACCTTCTCCAGATAGGCGGCACCATCAACCTGGAAGGCGGAGCCGCAGACGGCAAGTTCTTCCTGGGCGCTGCTGATACAACCGGCGAACTCGAATTCGGCCTTGCCGTGAACGGAAGCCTCAAGGTTCAGACCGGCGACCTTTTGAATGTTCTGAATGCAGGCGAGTTCCGCATCGGCTCCTTCACAACGGCGCAGGGCGCTTCCTTTGACAACACCCACACCGGAAACATACAGATCGGCTCTGGCGTTATGCCGAACGCCGACGTTTACATAACGACCAGCGGCAACATCATCGACGACGGCACCATCACCACCGGTATCTCGGCCCGCACCATCACCATGACGGTGCAGGGGACCACCTCCTATATCGGAACCTTCTCGGCGCCTGTGGGCGTTGATGTAACGAACTCGGTCGCCCCCGGAGTCGTGCTCACCCTTGACAGCTCCGCGGCCACTGCCGGCGGCGACATTCACATCGCCGAAGTACAGACCCACAACGGCGACCTTGACCTTGCCAAGATCGCGCTCGATACAGACAACGCCAGCCAGCAGCTTGTGAGCATCCAGGTTGTAAGCGACGCAATAACCAAGAACGCCATTATCGTGGGCGCGGGCAGCCTCAACGCGGGTCTTCCCGCCGACAACGTGGACCTGGTCCTGGTTGCCGATAAAATCGATGTCGCCAACGCCATTTCAGTGGGCAACACCGGAGGCGACAACGACCTGGTCCTCATGCCCTACAGTTCGGGCCGCGCCATTGACCTCGGCACAGAAACCGTCGGGAGCCTCTCCATCACCCAGGCTGAACTCAACCGCATCACCGCAGACGACCTAACCATTGGCCGGGCCAATTCCGGCAACGTGGTCATAACGGGCGGCGGCGATATAGGTTACTTTGGCGCAAGTGCGGGACAGGTTATTGATCTTACCATCATATCCGGCCAAAAAGTTCAGGACGACGTTGCTGGCGGAATCGAGCGCCTTCGTCTGGACGGGGCCGGAACCCTCACCCTTGATGCAGCTCAAAGCATCTACGGTTCTGCCGGAACCAATTCCGCCGGAAACCCCGTGAGCGTGGCCAACCTGCTGAACGTTGCATCGGGTGGTTATCTTGCAGTCCGCACCCGCAGCGCGGGCGGGAACATTTTCATTTACGAAAATGACGCCAGCGGTATGGATTTAAACACCGCCCAGAACGTCAACACCTCGTTCGACGCCACTTCTGCCTTCACGGCCCACGTGGACAGCGCTGGCAGCGTGGTTCTCACAAGCACCGGCGACATCACAAACAGTAACGTGGGAACCGGTGCCGGAGCCATCGAAGGCATAGCCTCGGTGGCTGATACCGCCCTTTACGCCACAAGCGGAATGGGCGCGGACGCAACCCCCATCGTCACCAATATCACTGGAAATCTTGCCGCCTACAATTCCACCACGGCTGGAATTTTCGTGCAGGAAAGCACCGACGGCGGAGCTCTCACCATCGGCGCGGCCGCCCTCAGCGAGCCTCCCGGACTGGTTCTTTACATGACCGGCGTCACCAATTACGGCACCGGCGACGTTGAAGTCTATACCACCAACGGCAACCTGACCGTCAACGCCGGAGCCTGGGTGCAGAACGACAAGGGTGCAGGCCGGAACATCACCATCGGCGCGGGCGGTGCGGGCAGCACCCTTACGCTTTCCGACAACGCGCACGTGTTCACGAACAACGGCACCGTCAACCTCTTCGGCGACGACGTGGCCATTTCCGTGACCGGCGGCAACGAGGCCACCATCTCCACCATCTCCGACGGTACGGGCGCAAACCACGGCGACATCGGAGCGGGCTTTGCAAACGACGGCACCGAGGGCGACGTCCATATCTCCACGGGCACCACCACCCGGAACATCACCCTGGGCGCAAACACCCCCGGCACGCTCTCCCTGGAGCAGGCCGAGCTTAGGCGTATCTACACGGCCCACACCTTCGACACCACCCAGACGCTCGCCGCGCCCACGGACCCCACCACGGCCCAGAGGGGCGTGTTCATCGGCAGGCTGGACGATTCAAGCACCACGGCCGAAAGCCAGGAAACCAGCGGCGAGATCAATATCGCGGGCGCCGTGGACATAACGAGGGCGGACAACAACTCGCTCTGGACCGACAACATCGCCCTGATCACCTACAACACCACCGACACCACGTCGGACGCGGCCATCGACGACGGCATCCGCGGCCTGGGGGGCAACATCCTGAACGCGAACCAGGTCCACGCTTGGACCCTGGGTGCGCTCGACATCTCTGTGAATTTGGAAAACGAGCAGGCCGCGACAACGGGCGCACGGCTGGCTGCAATGTCAGCGTCCGCCGGCGATACCATCGTTGACTCCGTAGGCGCGACCCAGGTTCTCATCGACACCACCTTCTTCACCATAGGCTGGCAGGGCATCCGGGCGGGCCTGGGCGATGTCGTGGCCCAGTTCGACTCAAGCGTGGACCAGAACCAGGTGATCATCACTGGCCTGGGCTGGATCGACATCGAGCTCACCCCGGACGATGCCGTGCTGGACATCGGGGCGGCCATCACAGCCAACAGCGGCGACGTTTACATCCGCACGGATGAAATCGTCGTGGGAGCGGCCGTTTCCGCCACGGGCGGGAACAACATCTACCTCTCCCCCTACGAGACCGCCGACATCATCCAGATTGGCACCAACTCCGGCACGGCCGACCGGCTGGAGCTCACCGCTGCCGAGCTTTCCCAGTTCACCACCACGGGCATCGTGGTCCTGGGCACGGTGGTGGACGCCGACAGCGTGGACTACCGGGCCGTGCACAACGAAAACATCGTGCCCGCGGATATGGCCACGGTGAACTCGGGCGGCGTGGTGCTGGACGCGGCCAACGACCTCACCGCCGCCAACTTCGACAACCTTTATATAAAGACCACGGGCCTCATCACCGACGTGCTTGCCCACGGGGACACGGACAACCTGTGGATCGACGGCAAGGTCAGCATCGAAGCTGGTGACATCCAGAACGCCTCCGGCAACTACGGCGGAACCGTGTGGATCAATTCCGGGACGGACCTTTCCGTCGAGTCGGCGGAAGACGCTTTCATCCAGGACACCGACGCCGGCGGCATCACCGTTTCCACCCAGCAGGACATTCTGAACGACTCCGGCAACGACGGCGTACGCTCGGGCGGGGCCGCGGGCGAGGACGTCATTTTGTACGCGAACATAGGCCCGGTGCACGTGAACAACGTGGTCACCGCCGGGGCCGCGGGCGACGCGCTCATCCAGGCCGGCACCTCCATCGACACCACCGAGACCATCACCAACCGCGCTGCCACCAACGGCTTCGTGGTGGAAGGCGTCCAGGTGACCCTGGTGGCCATTAACGGCTCCATCGGCACGGTGGCCAACCCCATCGTGACCCGCTCCACCACGATTGCGGCCAATGACACCAACGGCTCCATAGACATCTACGAGGACGCCTTTGGCGGCGCCACCCAGATCGACTCCCACCCCAACCTCATCGCCGGCGCAGGCACCTTCGACGGCGTACAGGTCACGGCGGGCGCGGGCCACATCACGGTCACGGCCATTGAAGGCAACCTCACGGCCAACGAGGACGTGCTGGCGGCGGGCGCTGGCACCATAACGCTCACGGCCGGCAGCGTTGGCGGGGCCGCGCGCTTTTTCACCCAGAACGACACCTACTCCATAGACAACGTAAACGGCATCATCCAGATCAACGCCGACAACATGAATTTGCAGGAGGGCGGCGGCACCACCAACACCATCGGCTCAGCTGGTGAAATCGTCAGGCTCTACCAAGTGAACGCGGCCACCACCATACAGTTGGGCGCGGGCGCGGCCGACGCCCCCACCGTTCTGGGCTTAAACGACAACGAGATAAATGCGCTTAACAACGTGAACGGCGTCACCGACATCGGCATAAACAACGGCGCGGTGCCCCAGGGGGGCCTGGGCGGCGCCATCACGGTGGTGGGCGACGCGAGCTTCACCGGCGACACAAACGTCGTGCGCCTGTGGTCCGCGGGATCGGTAACCAAGACGGCCGCAGGAAACGAGATCATCATCCAGGGCGGGCCCGCGAACTTCCTCGCGGTCGTTTCCCAGGGCAACGTGAACCTGGAAACCCAGGTGGACAGCATTGCCGTGAACGCGGGCAATTCCGGTGCGGCCGGGGCCCCTGGCATCACCATCCAGCAGAACGGCGCCATCGCCTTAAGAGTAAACACGGTGGGGGCCATCAGCGGCGTCATCGGCACCCTGGGCGAAATCAGGATTACGACGGCCAACGGGAACCTCTCCTTGTTCGCCGACGTCGGCCAGGACATGAACGACACCGACCTCTCCTTCTACGGCGACAAGGTCTATCTCACGGCGGGCGGGGCGGGAAGCACCCTCGCAATCGACCCGGGCGCCAACGTGGAATCGAGCTCCGACGCCATTTATCTGACGGCCGACAATTTCGCCCTGGCCGGCTGGGTGGACGCGGGCGGCGGGGCCGGCACGGACGGCATCATCCAGGTGTCCGTCAACACCGCGGGCCGGGCGCTTGACCTGGGCGCGGCAGCAGGCGCGGGCGGGGCCGAGCTCACCGATGCCGAGATCCAGACCCTCAACACCAACAACCAGCTCATCTTCAAGACCTGGTGCGGGGCCGTTCCCCCGGCGACGGAGGACATCTTCGTTTCCGCCAACATCACCACGCCTCAGCGGGATCCCTTGGTGGCCCTTGTCGCGGGCGCCGACATCAACGGCTTCGGCGTCCACAGGTTGGGCACGGCTGGCGCGGGCGAGATCAGCGAGCTGATGATGGTCGCCGGCACGAACGGCGGCACGGGCGGCATCGGCAACGTCACCCAGCTGCACCTTGCGGCCAACGAGGTGGCCCTGGAGGCCGACACCGGCAACGTGGATATCTGGGAGCACGATGACCTGGAAATCGGCTCCCTCACCTTAAGCGCGGACTCCGCCTGGCCTGGACTGACCAAGACCGGCGCCAAGTTCATCGCCGGCGCGGGCACCATGCGCATCCAGGCCTCCATGGCTGCCATCGGCGACCTCCTCGTGACCGACGTGGTCTCCACCGTAAACGGCGATATCCTGCTGTACACTTTTATGGGCTCTGTCCCGGGAGACGGCGACATCGTCCTCGACGACAACGTAACGGCCGGCGGCGGCGCGGACGTGGCCATCGTTTCCGTGGTGGATATCGAGCGCCTTTCCGGGACCGTCACGGGCAACGAGGTTCAGCTTCTTACCGGTGCGGGCGACATCGGGACCGCGTTGGCCCCGATAGTGGTCAACGCCAACACCCTGTCCATCCAGATCGACACCCTCAACATCGGGGCCTTCTCCGGGCACATCCAGGAAGCCAACAACGTCACCATCGGAGCGACCGCCGCGGTTCTGGGCGTGGGCGGGGCGAGCGGCCTTCTCGGCACCAGCTCCAACGACGACATCACCATCAACCTGCCCACGGCCAACGCGACGCTCACCGTCGATCTCGGCATGGGCGTGAACGCCATCCGCACTTTGGACCAGGTGCGCCTGTACGCCGACGAGTTCACCACCGTGAACGCGGGCAACCTCATCGCGGCCACCGACGTGAACGTGCTCCAGGTGGCGCCCTACACCGCGGCCCGGAACATCGACCTGGGCGGCGCGGACGCCCCGGGAGGCAGCCTGGACATCTCCGCCGCCGAGATCCTGCTCATGGCGGCCGACGACGTAATCATCGGCGACACCACCACCACCGGGGCCCTGGCCATCACGGCCGACGTGGCGCCCCACGCCAACACCCTGGACCTGGGCGTCTTCGCCACGGGCAACATCACCCGCACCGGCGCGTCCGTGCTCTCCGCCACCAACGTGGCCTTCGTGTCCACAACGGGCGGAATCGGCACCTTCGCCACGCCCATACAGCTGAACACCACGGGCAACGTGGCGGCCCAGGCACCGGGAGGCATCTACCTCTTGGAAGTGGTGGCCGGCGGAGACATGAACATCGGGCCGGTGACCGTGGACGGAACCGCCTACTACGGCCTCCAGGGCGGGGACGCCGTCTATGCGGCCACAGTGGCCGGCAACCTGACCGTGGTCAGCGATGCGGGCACCACCTGGATGGTGAACACCAGCGGCGCGGGCGACATCATCTACCTGGCATCCGGCGGCGCGGCCAGCGACCTCACCATCAACGACGGCATCCGCTCAAACGGCGGCGAGATCGAGCTGAATTCCGACCGCCACGTGATCCTGGGCACCGCCGACGCCGACGTGCAGAGCTTCGGCGGCGACGGCGCGGGCACCACGGCGGGCCTCATCGACGTGAACGCGGACCGGGACGGCAACAATACGGGCGAGTTCCAGATGGCGGCGGGCTCCAGCCTGGTGACCGACACCACGATAGACGCGGACATCGAGATCACATCCGCCGACTTCGACGCGGCGGCCTCCACCATCGACGCGGGCACCGAGTCCGTGTTCCTTACTCCATCTGTTGTAGGCACCACCGTGTATTTACGGTCGGCCGACAATCCGGGCGAGTACGACATTTCCGTTGCGGGCTTGAAGTCCATCACCCAGGCCGACTCCGGCATCGTGGTGGGCATGGACTCGTCGTCAGTGGTCTGGGCGGGCAATATCCAGCAGACCGAGGCCTTCGACCTTACCACCACGCCCTTCGGCATCCCCCTCACCCTGGTGGCGGGCGGCGGCATCACCCAGACGGGCGCGTTCCGCCTCACCTCCGACGACCACCTGACCCTGGACGCCGGCAACACCGGCGCGGGCAACATCACCGGCGCGGGCGGCTGGTTCTATACCGACGTGGCGGAAATCGCGGCGGTGGACCGCAACACCGGCGACATCCTCATCAGCGAGCTGAACAGCGTGAGCGTGGTCACGGCCGTGAACCCCTCCTCCAACTACAACGGCGGCATCAAGACCGAGGACGGCCGGATTGAGCTGGTCATCGAGACCGCGGGCTCCACGCTCACCATCAACGACGACATCCACGCCGGCACCAACAACACGGTGGACATCGTGGCGGCCGGTTCCCACATCTTGCAGAACTCCACCGGCGCCATCCGCAGCGTGTCCGGCGGCATCGCCACCAACACCATGGGCTCCGGCACCATAACTATCACGGTGGGCGAGGACGTGAACTCGGGCGGCGGCACCCGCGACAACGTCAACCCCAACACCTACGACATCGGGCTCATCGAGACCACGGGCGCGGTCATTTTAAACTTCGCCAACGACGTGGTGGACAACAACGGCGGCGCCATGAACATCCGCGCCGGCTCGCTGCTCTTAAACGACACCTCCACGGGCCACCAGGCCTACTTCGGCCTTCCCGGCGACGAGATCGAGGTGGATATCTCCCGGGTGGACGCCTTGGTGGGCGAGCTCCGGCTCATCAACGAGGGCGACCTTGAGGTGGGCAACGTTCTGGCCACCCTGGGCGGCATCACCATCGACGTGGGCAACAATAACCTGATCATCTCCGGCACCCTCCAGGTGCAGCAGCCTGACCAGGACATCCGCCTGGTGGCGGGCGACCTGCAGATCCTGCTGGGCGCCGACCCGGGCCGCCTGGCCAACTCCATCGACCCGGTCACCCAGATCATCCCGGCGACCCGCCCCACCGTTGACACGGCCCGCATCATCACCAACACGGGCGGCGAGGTCGTCATCGAGCCCGGGGACGAGGGCACCGCGGTTCTGCTGGTCTCCTCCACCATAGGCGGGCTTTCGCTCAGCCAGGCCGAGATGGACGCCATCGAGACCGACGTGGACGGCAACACCGTCTCAACCGACGGCGACCTGAATGCATCCGGCTCCACGGTCACCATCGGCCGCCTGGACAGCACGGCGTATCTCTATGTCGGCGGCGACACCCTGGGCAGCGCGGGCCTCGACCTGCTGGCCGAGAGCTATAACCTGACGCTTTACGGCGGCAACATCGTGGGCGAGAACAGCAGCGCCGCCGGCTGGCCCGACGTGGCCATCCGCGGCGTGGACCAGAACGGCGTAGACTTGCTCCGCACCTTCAATGCCACGGCCCAGTTCTCCATCACCGGCGGCGGCCAGTACGACCTGGACAACGACGGCGGCATAGACCCCGGCACCATGGAGGATTCGCTCTTCATCGGGTACTTCGGAAACGCCGGGCCCATCGGCCCGGCCAACGAGACCGTGGGCGAAGGCTCCTTCAACGCAGTGGCGAACTACGGCGATGGCGACGTTGCCATGATGATCTACGCGGACTTTATCGAGCACGGCGGCGTGAACAAGACCGGCGGCGGCAACGCCCTGGTGGCCAACAGCTCGCTGACCCTCACGGGCGACGTCACCGCCATCGGCTCGGGCGACATCTTCCGCATAGCGGCGGACGACGGGGGGAACGACGACACCCTGACGCTTGCCCCGGGGGGCGTTGGTATGGGCGGTGCAATGCTCATCCAGACCGACACGGGCGACATCACCCTGCGCGCCGGCCAGAACCTGCAAATCGACCAGACCGCCCTCAACACGGCCGAGGTGACCGTGCTCACGGGCGGCACGGGCGACATCATTTTCACGGCGGACGACGACGGCGCTGAAAACGGCGGCGGCATCTACTTCGGCGGAGAAAACGGCCTCATCGAGACCCTGGGAGTTGGAAGCATCTATCTCACCGCAGACGGCGAGATAATGACGGACAAGCTTATGGCCCTGGGCGGCCAGATTCAGGTTTACACCGAAAACGGCTCAGTGACCCTTGGCAACTTCTCCGGCAGCCACACCCAGGCCCATTCCGGCATCGAGGTTGACAGCGCCGACGAAGTTTACGTGAACGGCACCATAGACACCGTGACCGGCGACATAGACATCGAGGCCGAAGGTTACTTAGAGATCAATTCCAACCTCACCGCCAGTGCAGCCGGCATATACATCCGCAGCAATATCGGTGATATTTATGTCGATGCAGGCCTGTCGGCCTTCGAAGGCGTTGAAATTGACGGTGACGATATCGAAGCCTACGGCACCATTGAAGCAAGAACAGGCAACATAGACATCGAGGCCGGCGACGATCTTTTACTTTACTCCAACCTTTCCGCCACGGCCGGCGAGGTGTATCTATACGCCGATGACGACATGTATCTTTCAGGCGACATAACCGCCGGGGGCGACATCGAACTCGATAGCAACGCCACGCTCCGTGACGCCATTTCAATAACCAGCACAGGCGGAAACGTGTTCGCGGGTGACATCACCACGGCGGAAGACGATAACGACGGCTATAATCTTACGATTAACGCAGCCAATGACATCGAGATGGACGACATCTGGGGCCATGGCGGCTATCCAAGCGCCCCGGGCTCCGATGGCTACGACGGCTCGGATGTGACCCTCATCGCCGGCAACACGATAACCGTAGATAATGTCGAGACCTACGGAACGGGCGGATGGGGCGACGGCGGATCGGCCAGAAGCGGCGGCGATGCCGGTAACTTAACGATGACCGCCGGAACCTCCATTACAGTTGGCGAAATTGATGCAGGCGGCGGATGGGCCGATGACTCGATGGGCACCGGATTCAGCGCCAACGGAGGCAATGCCGGATCAGTAATTATCACCTCCGGCAGGATCTTCGCCCAGGACAACATCAGAGCCAACGGCGGCAGCGCAACCAACGCCGGCAACGCCGGCGACGGCGGCTTTATCAAGCTGAGCTCCGTTGACAACATTTATCTCGGTGGCAACGTCGAATCCAATGGTGGGGAAAGCGACGGTAACGCCGGCCTCATCATGTTCAACGGCCATATCCTGCTTACGAATTCCATCGACGTGCAGGCAATTGGAGGCACAACCAGTGGAAACGACGGCTGGGTCATCTTCAGTGAGCGGGTGGACAGCTTTCCTGGATTGGGTAGCAGCCTTGGGGTGTACACGGACGAAGGCACCGTTTCCATCGACGACAACATGGGGACGGTGGCGGCGCTTGATGGCCTTTACGTAGAGGCCGGAACCATCTACCTGGGCGGTGATGTCACCTCAACCGATGACGTGGATTTTGACGGCTCAGGGAGCAACATCGATACCGAAATCGTCCTGACTCGCGACGTCACCATAAGCACCGACGGCGCGGATGTACTATTCGCGGACGACGGCAACGACACCCTCGACGGCCCGTATAACCTTACGGTCAACGCTGGCATCTTCGACATGGCTGGCGGCACCGTAGCCTTCGGCCTTGTGGGCGACAACGTGGAACTGGGCTCCCTTACCGTGGGAATCGCCGATACGGTCGAGCTTTACGGTTCGGTCCAGACCAACGGGGACATCGACTTCAACGCTTATGTGGCCCTGCAGGACAGCCTCCAGGTTCGTTCCATCGGCGGCGACATAACCTTTGGCGGCGACGTGGATGATAACGGCAATGGCTACGACCTCAATGTGGAGGCCGATGCCGGAAATGTAGCCCTGCATTATGTTAATACAAATCTCCTCACGGTCTACGCTGAATCGGCCACCCTTGCGGGTGATATCGACGTTGTGGATTACGCCGAGATTTTGCCGAACGGCGGTCTCGCCACGCTTCTTGGTGATGTCGAGATTTCCTCGTCTGGAGCGGGCGGCTTTACCAATTATATAGGGGTGCTGGACGGAAACTACCGCCTCACGGTTAACTCAGGCGCCAATGATGTTGAATTCTATGGCGGCGACATCCTCGGTCTTGATGTTAACAACGCCAATGCTGTGACCTTCTCCGGCAATCTTGCCACCACCGGCGGCATCATGGTCGGAGACACTGCGCAGCCTGCGGCCATCACCGGAGCGGTCACCGTCAACGCAGGAGCTTGGCTCGATGCGGGCGAATCGGTCATCATAGCCAACGACGCGGCTGGCGGCATAGCCATAAATGGCGGGGTCACCGGAGCCGCAGGCGTTTACATGAACGCGGCCCAGGGCGACATTGCAATTGACGCGGACATCAACGCTTTCGGCAACGGCGGCATCATCATCGACGCCGACGGCGGCAGCGTGCTTGTGGCCCAGAACGCCGACGCGGCCATCACGGCAGTGGACGGAACCGTGTCGGTTACGTCGGACAACGCCTCGGTGCTTCTCGGCGGCGGAAACTTCGCTGGCAAACTGGTGACCACCGGAAGTGGTGATATAGACATCAACGCAGACACCGCCTTCACCATGGACGGCGCGGCGGGGACCATCGTTTCTTCAGGCGGAACCATTGATATTGACCCGGCAACCATCACAATTGCAGGTTCCGGGCTTCTCGCGGTCGGCGACATCACAGCCGACGCCACCGATACCATTAACGTCAACGGCAAGGTTGAAAGCCTTACCGGCCTGGTTCGTCTTACAGCATCCAACAACGCGGGCGGCACCGCCAGCACGGTGAACATCGGCGCGGCTGTCATCGGCAACGATGTCCAGATCGACGCCATTGATACTGACGGCGGCGAGACTGGAATCATCAACGTAAACGCCGCGACTTCCAACACCAGGGGCGGCTATGATCTAAACGCCACCACGGCAATCAACGTGATCGCTGGCGTGACGGGCATCGACGACATCACCGCAGATGCGGCCGACATCACGGTGGGCGCGGCGGTCACCACCGTTGGCGCGGGAGATATCGACCTTTACGCCACCAACACTCTTAACTTGAACGCGGCGCTTTCTTCGGCTGACGATGTTGATCTTGACGGCGATACCTTATTGAATCTTGGCAGCACGGTGACGGCTGCCGATCAGGTTGACGTGAATGACAACGTCACCCTGACTGCTGCTTCCACGGTCACAGGCGTGACCGGCGATGTATCCTTCGACGGAACAATTGACGGCGCTTTTGGCCTCATGGTCAACGCGGGCGACACGGCGACCTTCGGCGGAGCAGTCGGCGGAACGGCCGCCCTTACCGGATTCGATGTCACTGCCGAAAGGGTGGTGCTGAATGCAAGTGTGGGGACTGCAGGCGCAAGCGGCTCAGGAAGCATAACGCTTTCAGGAACGACCCTGCTGAACGGCGACCTCCATTCGAACGGCAACATCGTATTTAACGGTGATGTGAGTCTTTACGGTGCGGATCGCGTCATAACTTCGGATAATGGATCAGTGAACGTCCACGGAGACATCGACCAGGATGAAAATTCCCCAGTCAACGTCGGGGTGACCCTGAATGCAGCCAACGGCGCGGTGTTTCTCGACAACGTGGGCATGACTTACGAGCCTTCGTTCCTTACAGTCGATACCAACTGGGCTGTTTTAAGGGGCGATATCAAGGTTATCGGGCCGGTCACTTTCCGGGAAACCGGCGCGGGCCAGGTGTACGTCAACCTCTGGAACAACGTGTCCATCACGGCAAACAGCGGCTTAAACGACAACATCGATTTCTCGGACGCCGACATCAACGGAAGTTTCGACCTCAAGGTGACCAGCCTTGCAGGCAACATAATATTCGACTCGATCGGACAGATTGAGTCCCTCGACAGCCTTTCCGTCAACGCAAACGCCGGAACCATCCAGCTTAACGACGCTGTCACGGTTACCGGCGGGCTCAGCCTCAGCGGGCCGGTAAGCCTCCAGGCCAACGTCGCGCTGGTTTCCAACAACGGCGACATCAACGTCGCCAACGGCATTACCGGTGATTTCGATCTTGACCTTACGGCCAACTTCGGAACCATTTCCCTTGATACCGTTGACGTCAATACCCTGGATGTTGTCGGCGACGCAGCCGAGCTTTCGGGCTATCTGCTTGCTGATGGCAATATTAATGTGCTGACCGCAGGCGGCTTGATCACCCTGGTCAACAACATTTCAATCACCACCGATGTCGCTGGCAACGTGAACCTGGGAGACATGGACGGAACCAAGAACCTCATCGTGTCGGCTCTGGGCAGTGTGGCGCTGGCGGATGCCTCCATTGGTTCTTTGATGGTTACCAGAGGAACAGACGTCACTTTTAATGGCAATTTTGTCACCACCGGAGATGTGGGGGTCGGCAACGCTGCAGATATTACCGGCACAATGCCGGTAATGTGGCCGTGGACGCTTCCGTGCGCGCCTTCGGCATAGGCGGAATCGGCGTGACGGCCGTGGCTGGTTCAATCAATGCTGGCGTTACCGGTGCATTCACCTCCGATAACGGCCTTATCGGCCTTATCGCCAATGCCGGAAGCATTAGCTTGGGCGGTTCTGTTGCGGCAACCGGCGACGGCGACGTATTCATGAGCGCACTTAGCGGAATCACAGCTGCTGATATCTCTGCAGGCGGATGGGTTGAAATTTCCGTCGCTGCCGGAGCGGCTCAGTTGAACGGCGATGTCTCAGGCGACGAAAGTGTTACGGTGGCGGCCGACTCCGTGACGGCGCTCGGAACTGTAAGCGCTTCGGCGGGCACGGTGAGCGTTACCTCTGACAACGGCGCGGTTGCCCTTGACGACGTGACCGCAGGCGACAACGTGACGGTATCGGCATCCACCACTGCGACCCTTAACGGCGCAATCTCAGCAGTGGGCGGTGTGACAATCGGAGCCGACACCCTGGTGAACGAGATCGGCGGAATCGACGCAGGCGGCGCGGTTGCAATCACGGTTGCCAACGGCGTTGCAGCGCTTACGGGCGACATTGACGGCGATGCGGGAATTACGGTCAATGCGGATATTGTCGCCGCAACCGGTTCGCTCAATGCCTCTTCGGGAACCGTAAGCGTTACGGCAGACAACGGCTCGGTGGCCCTTGACGATGTGTATGCAGGCGACAATGTTGCAATATCCGCAACATCCTTTGCGACACTGGCCGGCAGCGTCACCGCCATCGGGGATGTGACTGTTGGCGTTAACTCATCTCTTAACGAGATCGGCGGAATCGACGCAGGCGGCACGGTCGGAATCACAGTGACCAACGGTATAGCAGCGCTTACGGGCGACATCGACGGCGATGCGGGAATTACGGTCAATGCCGATTCGGTTGCCGCCTCTGGTTCGCTGATGGCATCCTCCGGCACGGTGAGCGTGACTTCCGATAACGGCGCAGTGGTCCTTGACGACGTGAACGCGGGCGACACTGTTACAGTGTCCGCCTCAACCACGGCGACTCTCAACGGCAGCATCACCGCTATCGGCAACGTGACGGTTGGGGCAAACGATCAGATTGCCGAAAACGGCGGAATTAACGCTGGCGGCACTGTCTTGGTGGCCACGGCAAACGGCCAGACGGTTATCTCCGGAAGCGTGTTTGGTGATCTTGGAGTTACGGTAAACGGTGACTCTGTGATAGCCGTAGGGTCCATCAACTCCGAAGCCGGCAGCGTTACTGTCGCGGCTGACAACGGCGTGGCGATGGTTTCAGCCATAACAGCAGGTAATGATGTCAGCGTGTCCGCAACTGATTCGGCCCTCACCACCGGCCTTATCACTGCAGGCGACGACGTATCCGTAACAGCGACCAACGCAGTGAACGAGGTCGGCGGAATAGTGGCAGCCGGAGACGTAACCCTTACCTCCAATGCTGCAACCGTTGCTGTCAACGGCGATGTGGACGCAGGCGGCCTGGTAACCGCTACGGCCCAGACCGGCGTTGACGTGAACAACGACGTTACCGGCGACGGCGGAGTCCTTTTCACGGCCAACACCGGCGATGTGACGGTTGACGGCGACATCCGGGCATTTGAGGAAGGCGTCATAACTGCAGTGGCCACCGCAGGCAACATCCTTATCGGTCAGGCTGCTGCTTCCTCTCTCACCACCGACAACGGCCTCATCACCCTGACTTCCGGCAACCCCGGAACGGTTGTCCTTGGCGGAACCACCAATGTGGTTTCCACCGGCATAGGCGGGCTTACCGTCAACGCCGGAACCGGTTACTCCTCGTCGGCTGTCGGGCAGGTTGACATGGGAGGCGCGGTTGCGATTAACGTCGCTGGCGGCGCAGCGCTTCTTGGCGGCTCCACCACCGGCGACCTTGGCGTAACGGTTAATGCTGATTCTGTGGCGGCCACCGGCTCCCTTAACGCCGAGGCAGGCAACGTCTCAGTGACGGCTGACAACGGCGCGGCTGCAGTAGGCGTGATCAACGCGGGCTTCGACGTGACGGT